>DASSJW010000670.1:0-7348 GCA_035690995.1 Xanthobacteraceae bacterium | reverse complement strand
ACCGTTGTTGCGCGTCCTGGTGTCGCCGGCCGCACTGTGTGCGTTCGGCTTCGTGGCCGCGCTGGCTGCGGTGATGCAATACAGCCTGCGCGCCTATGTGCCGGGTTCGCTCGAACCCGGCGGCTTCACGCTCGCCAATTTTGCCGCGCTCATGAAGCCGCTTTATGCGCGGGTGTTCCTCGATACGGTCTGGATCTGCTTCCTTACTGCATTCTTCACGCTCGTCGTGGGATATCCGCTCGCCTATGCGCTGGTGCACGCCAGGAGCGTCGCGCTTAAATCTGCGCTCCTGGTGATCACCGTTACCCCTCTTTTTCTCGGCGAGGTGGTTCGCACCTATTCGTGGATCGTCGTGCTCGGCAATAACGGATTCGTGAATTCGATGCTGCTCAAGTCCGGCCTGATCGAGCAACCGGTGCAGCTCATGTTCACCAGATTCGGCGTCGTCACCGCCCTCGTCCACGTCACCTTACCGGTGATGGTGATCATGTTGGCGGCGGCGCTCTCCCACATTGATCGCGACTACGAGCGGGCCGCCGCCAGCCTCGGCGCCGGTCCGGTCCGCGCCTTTCTCACGGTAACGCTCCCGCTCTCCACGCCCGGGATCATTGCCGGCGTCACCACCGCGTTCGCCTGGACGTTCAGCGCATTCGCCACGCCGCAACTCATCGGTGGCGGCCGGGTCAACATGGTCTCGAACCTGGTCTATCAGCTTGGATTCGCGAGCTTCAACTTCCCGTTCGCGGCCAGCCTGTCGGTTGCCGGCCTCGCGCTGACGTTCGCGGTGCTGGCGCTGCTGCGTGCCGCCTCCCGTCCGCTCGAACGATTCGGACCGTACTGAGATGCCACCACTGCTGTCGCGAAGGCTCCTGCGCCTGCTGGGTGGCGTCACCGTCACCGCCATTCTCGGCTTTTTGCTGTTGCCGGCCTTGGTGGTCACGCTTGCTGCCTTCAACGGGAGGGCGATTCTGTCCTTTCCGCCGGAGACTTGGTCGTGGCGCTGGTTCGCCAAGGCGATCGAGTACCAGGACTTTCAGGCCGGCTTCCGCAACGGGTTAATTGTGACGGGCTGGGCGTCCTCCATCGCGCTGGTGGTGGGGGCAGCTTTCGCCCTTGCGCTCGAGCGCTACGACTTCCGCTTCAAGCGGGCGCTCGAGACCGTGCTGCTGTCCCCGCTCGTCGTCCCGCACTTCACGGTCGGTCTGGGCTTTCTGATCCTGGCCGCGCAGCTGGGTTGGGCGCGCGGTTATGCCGTCATCGTCGCCTGCCACGTCGTGCTTGTGCTGCCATTCGTGCTGCGCAGCGTCTATATCTCGCTGCGCAACCTCGATCCGCGCCTGGAACTCGCGGCAGCGAGCCTCGGTGCACCGCCGCTCCGCGTTCTCATCACCGTCACGTTGCCGCTGCTGCTTCCGGGTCTGGTCAGCGGCTGGCTGTTCGCCGCGATTCTATCGTTCAACGAATTCACCGCGTCGCTGTTCGTCACTGCGCAAAGCACGCAAACGCTTCCGGTCGCCCTCTACAACTATGTGCGCGAGTACGCCGACCCCTCGATGGCCGCGATCTCGGTCATGTACATCGTGGTCACCGCGACGCTGCTGACGTTTGCCAATGTCTTCCTGGGTCTCGCAAAGGTACTGAACGTTGAGCATCCCCGCTGAACGTCCGCCTTCGGCGTCCGCCGCGGCCGTGAAAAGCCCGCCGACCGGCGAGGACATCGCGGTCCAACTCGACGCCGTCACGAAACGCTTCGGCAAGACCACCGCGCTCGACGCCGTGTCGTTGCGCGTCCGCCGCGGCGAGCTGATGACGCTGCTCGGGCCCTCGGGCTGCGGCAAGACCACGCTGCTCAACCTCGTTGCCGGCTTCCTCATACCGGACAGCGGCGAGATCGCAATCGACGGCCGACGGGTCACGGATGTGCCTCCCTATCGGCGCGAGAGCGGGATCATGTTCCAGCAATATGCGCTGTTTCCGCACATGAGCGTCGCGGCCAATGTCGGCTACGGCCTCAAGATGCGCCGAATTGCCAAGCCCGAGATCGCGCGCCGGGTCGCGGAGGCGCTCGCTCTGATCAAGCTTGACGGCCTGGAGGACCGCAAACCGCGCCAACTCTCCGGCGGACAGCAGCAGCGCGTCGCGCTCGCGCGCGCTCTCGTCATCCGTCCCAAGGTGCTGCTGCTCGACGAGCCGTTCTCTGCCCTCGACCGGAACTTGCGGGCGTCAATGCAGGTCGAGATCAAGGAGATCCAGCGCAAGCTCGGGGTGACGACCATCTTCGTCACCCACGACCAGAGCGAGGCGCTCAGCCTCTCGGACCGGATCGCCGTACTCGCGGAGGGCCGCATCCGCCAGCTCGGCACGCCAGACGAGATCTATTGCCGCCCCGTCGATCGCTTCGTCGCGTCGTTCGTCGGCGACGTCAACGTGTTGCACGCACGCGTCGAGCACATTGACGGAGCAACGGCTGCGCTCGCGCTGGGTCCGGCGCGGGTGCTCGTGCCGGCCGGCACGCTGCAAGGCGTTGCGCCGGGCGCCGTGGTCGATCTGTTCGTGCGGCCCGAGGAGCTGCGCGTGGTCGAGGAAGGCGGGGCGGAAGCAGTGCAGGGGGTCGTGGCGGCCCAAATCTATCAAGGCGGCCACGTCGACCTTTATGTCGACGTGCCGGAGGCTGCGTCAGGGCGCGTACTGATACGTGCACCCGGACGCCAAGGCATGTCGCTCTGGCCGGCCGGCACACGCATCGGCATCGGGCTCGCCGTGGACAAGGCCATCGCCTTCAGAGCAGCGGCGGACGCCGGTGTCACATGTGGGCACGCATGAAGGCGCCGGCGTGAGCGAGCGCAGCGCGGCCGGGCTTTAGATGCGCGTTCCACATGGGCCATGCATGGATCATGTGCGGCCAGATCTCCAGAGTGACGGGCACGTCGGCCGTGCCCGCCGCGCCCGCGAGGCGCGTGGCGTCTTCGAGCAGCGTCTCGGCCGATCCGACCTGGATCAGCATCGGCGGAAGTCCCGTCAGTTCGGCATAAAGGGGGGAGACGTGCGGGTCTTTCCTGTCCATCCCCGCGGGAACGTAGGCATCGGCCAGCTCGCCGAGATAAGCCCGGTGGATGATCGGGTCCGTATCGTCCTTGGTCGTGAGCGTCGATCCCGACATCGTCAGGTCCGTCCAGGGCGACACCAGCCACGCGCAACCCGGAAGCTCCTCCTTGGCGTCACGCAACTGAGTGTTCAGCACCAGCGCTAGCCCGCCGCCCGCACTGTCGCCCCCGACCGCGATATGCCTGGCCGCGAGGCCTTGCTTGCGCACGAAACCCCAGGCAGTCAGGGCATCCTCCATTGCCGCGGGAAACGGATGCTCGGGTGCCAGCCGATATCCCACGGCCAGCGTTCTTATCCCCGCGGAGCGACCGGCCTCGGTCACCATGCGACGATGGCTGCGGATGGAGCCGGAGCAGTAGCCTCCGCCATGGAAGAACAGCAGAACACCGGAGGTATCGCTGCCGGGCGCGGTCGACCATTCTCCCGGCACGCCGTCGAGATCGACGGGATCGAGCTTCACGTCGGGGGCCACCGGCCAGAACGAACCGACCTCGTCGAGGCGCTGACGCCGCTCTGGCCATCCGACCGGCCGCGGCTTGGACGTCAGCAGCGCACGGATGGTATCGATTTCGTCCCGTTCCATCAGCGCCTTGCCTGACACGTCAGCGTCCATCGCGGACGGGCTCGGCGCGATCGGCTTTCACCTTCCGCATGCGGGAGAGGTGCAGTCACTTCGGCGGCAAGACGGCGATCGCCTCGACCTCGAACAGCGCGCCTGGGCGTGCGAGTTGTGGCACGCCGACCGTGGTACTGGCCGGAGGCGCCGCCTTGTTCACGTACCTGTCGCGCACCTCGCGGTAGTGCGCGATGTTCGTGCCGATGTCGACGATATAGTTGTTGAGCTTGACGACGTGATCGAAATTCGCACCAACCGATGCGAGCGCGGCTTTTACGTTCTCGAATGCGATCTCGACCTGCTCACGCGCATTGGCGCCCATCTTGCCCGACTTGTCGATGCCGAGCTGGCCGGCAAAATAGACCGTGCGGCCAGGCCCGGTCACCTCCACGACATGGCTGTAGCCTGGCGGCTTCTGCATGGTATCGGGATTGGAAAAACGGATGTTGTCCGGCATGTCCGGGCTCCTGTCGGTTGGCTGCGCGAAGGCAGGCGAGAGCGCCCCTGCAACGGATAGCGTGACCGCTCCGGCCACTACCCTGCGGCGCGAAAGATCGGTCGAAGATTGCTGCGAGTCTTCGGAGGAAGATGCGTCAACCATGCCGGCCCTCCTGCAATCAGCAGCGCCAGTATAGCCCGGGAGAAGCCGAAGGCCACTGCGGCTCCGCGCCTCGCAATGAACTCCCCCGGCGAAGGTCATGGTCGTGACCGATGGCAATGGGTGCGGTGCCGGTGTGTTCCGTGCCTAGCGCGGATGCCACAAAACCAATGCGGGAGCAGTTGCACGATTTCCGTTGGCGATCCCCGCTTTCAACGGGCGCAACGCGAAAATTGTGATCACCGTCACAGCCCGCCGCGAGTCCTATCGTCTAAACCGCTCTGCCTGGCTGAAATCAGCCCCCGACCGACTTGGTCCCGAACCGGAGGAGAGCGCGGTGACAACTGCTGCCAAACTATGTGGCCCCCTGGCGATCTTGGCGACGCTCGCCGTCGCCACCGCCCCGGCGCATGCCCAATTCGAAGGCGCCGGCGACCAGATGGCTCAATTTGCACCGATGATGGAGCAATTTGCGCCAATGATGGAGCAATTTGCCCCGATGATGCAGCGGATGACGAGCAAGATCGGCAAGAAGCGCATGGGCCACATGATGCAGGCGGTTGCGCCGATGATGCTGAGCATGATGGCGCCGGGCGGAAGCATGCCAGGTATGGAAAGCATCACCGGCATGATGGGCGAGGGTCCAACTCGGCGTGCCGGGCGGCGACACAGGTAATCCGTCCGATTCTGCCGCGCGTTTGAACCGGCATGCGCGCAGCCCGGTGTGCCCGGGTTCGAGCTGCGCCGTCCAGATAATCAGAAGAAGCCCACGCTCCGCGAGATGCGCCTCCAGAAGCTCGCGGCGCTTGGATATGGGCGCCCGCATGCCCGCTCGACGCTCTCGATAGCTTTTCGCGAGTTCTCCAACGAAATCTGGTTGTTTGGTGGCTGTCGTTGGGAACCTTGAATCGAGACCGTGCGCCCGGCCTTCATTGCCTCGAGCAGCCCGTTAGGCACCGATTCAGCACGTGTCGACAGCGGAAGCGTCGGCTTGCTCGATGCCGGCACCGAAACCGGGAAGGTGTCGTCATCCACGACCAGATCGATTTTTCCCTGGATGTCTGCCCCCAGCGCCGAGAAATGCAGGCTTACTGGCGTCCCGGGCTGGTCGCAGCGGACAAATATGCACAACCAATCGCCGGGCTTCTGCGGATCGCTGGCGCATCCTTGAACGGCGCGATTTTGTTCGCCCGGAAATTTGGCTGATGTCCACGGTGTTGCTTGCGCCCATCCCGCTGACGGAAAGCAAACGCAGCCGACGGCCAGGCTCAGAGTCATGAGTTTCATCTGATGCTCTCCAGCAGTCACGGTTGTGGCATCGCGCGGCCGACTCGCATTGGATCGGGTATCCAGGCGCGGCCCGGACGAGCAACGAGGCAACCTTGCAAACACTGGTTAGCACTTCGTTAAGCCGGCGCTTCGCAGCACTGTTCTTGAGGCCGTTGGCTTGTGACTTGGCCCCCCTCCCCGTAATGGTCCACGCAAGCGCCACCCAGCGACCGGGAAGAGGCTCGCAGGGCGTGATAAACAAGGCGACCACGGCGAAACGACCAACAATTGCGATTGGGAGCAGCCGCCGGCTCAGGGGACCCGGTTTCCGCAAAAAGACGGGACTACAAGGATCAAAGAATATGAACGCCAGCATCAGTGCCAGCCAAGCGGGGCTCGATCCGGAGCACGTCGCGATCATCGAGCCGGTCAAGGGTTCGGATATACCGGTTCGCCTGATGTATGTGGAAACGATCGACGGCCTCTACGCACCCATTGGGCTTCGCACACCGCATTTGGACGGCCCATATCCGCTGATTCTGTTTGCGGCCGGCAACGGCGGCGGCGGCATGGCTGTTGTGCGCGACTTCACCCAGAACCGTAGTTGGACGCAGGAACAATTCCTCGCAGCCGGCTACGCTGTAGCGTGGATGCGTTACCGCGCCGAGGTTGACTATGCCTACGACAGAATCGGCAGGTTGATCCAGGATCAGCGCCAGCGGCGGCAACTTCTCAATCGCGGCCCGCTGGAATACGAGGACGTCATCTCCATCGTCGATTATGTCAAGACGCTGCCTTACATCGATCCGGACCGGATCGGATACATGGGCATGAGTCACGGAGGCGAAATGGCGTTCAAGATCGCGTCGGAGTACCGTGGCCTTCGGGCCATGGTGGCGAGCGAACCGGCGTCGCACGAGTTCCTCAGGCTGAAGCCCGACGCCACCGCAAAGATCGATCCCCTGACCGGCCTCCTCAATGTCGAGAAGATGTTGATGCGCGAGCCGGAAAAGGTGCGCCCCAGAATCACGGAAGACGTCGCCATGCAGCGGATCAGCACCATCACAACCCCGATCTTTGTCCAGGGCCGCGACACCGACGAGCTCCAGGGAATTTTCCGCGTCTCCTACGACCTGCTGCAGGAAGCCGGCAAGGATTGCTTGTGGCAATCGTACGATCATGCCGAGCACGGGTTCATCTATGTCCGCCGTCATGACAACGACGGCGGCTATCAGCCCGATCCGGTCCAGATCAGGGCGGTGCAAGACACCATCACGTTCTTTGACGAGCACATGAAGAAAAGGCGTACGACATCGGCTTAGGCCGCGGTCTCAACAATTCGCGCGAAACGCACCGGCGGCGGCGCTCGAGGTGGCATTGATTTGGCTGCCATCGCCATCCCAAGCGGACGGGACATCGATCCGCGTGGACAGCATCGCCCGCGTTTCCGACTTATGAGGATCGCGAGGGATTTGCCCGGGCGCGGTGGTCCACGGAACTCGTGCATCGAAGCGCTGGGATGCGGCGCCCAAACAGTCGTTTGAAAAATCCGCCCTCGTACCGGCGCGTCTCGGCGGCGCGCTGACTGGCGGCGGCCCGCTGTTGCTCCTGCTTCTCTAGTTTGAGACGCGCGCTGATAAGTTCGTGGACCTTGTACGGGACGATCAGATGACGCTTGTTGAACTCCCGGTAAACATCGTAGCTCGGATTGGCCTCCCAGATGAAACGTATGATCTCTAGAAACAGCTCACTGTTTCTCC
>DASSJW010000669.1:0-2467 GCA_035690995.1 Xanthobacteraceae bacterium | reverse complement strand
AGTGCCTGCCGCCAACTCGATATCCTTCCCCGGCGTTGCCGCGGCAATGCCGCCTCCACCGATGAGGATGCCGGCAATCGCCCCCTTTGCGCCGCCGAGGATGCCGCCGATGATCGCGCCGACGCCCGCACCTGCGCCGATCTTTCCGATATCGCCCTTGATCCCCTCACCTTCGATCGCCTCGACGACGGTTCCCTGAATGGGGTAATCGCGGCCACTGATCGTGATTTGATCGAAGGCAAGCGTCATCTGTGCCTTGCGATCGATACGGCCCGCCTTTTCGACCGAGCTGATGACGCCACGCACTTCCGAGCCGGCGGGAATCAGCACGTGATCGCCCATCGTGAGGTCGACCGCCGTCGTCGCGCGGAAGCGATCCTCCGCGACGTTGGTCTTCGAGCTCAGCGGATCTTCGAGGCGTACATCCAGCTCCGTGCCGGTTGGAATCGCCCCGTCCACGGTGCTCCGCGACTGGGTTGACGAGTTGACCGGGCGAGCCGTCCGATCGCTGCTCGCGCGTACTCGCACGTCATCGATTCGATCGCGAAGATCGAGGTAGTCCGCGCGCGGAATATTGTGTTCCTTGCGCATCCGCACCTTGAGATAGACGACCTCGTCGCTGAGATTGTCCAGCTCCTTCCTCAAGTCGTCGGAAAGCTTGTCGTTGGACGAGCCGAGGCGATCGACGTCAGCCCGCGCGTCCGAGACAGCGAGCTGCAGCCGCTGAATATCGTTTTCGGTGAGCGATGCCTGGGCGGCCAGCGGCGTTGTCGATCCAAATAACAACGTCACGGCGAGCAGGCTCGAAAGAACGCGATGCATCAAGGCCCTCCCTGCGGCCAGCTTCGAAGTAAGACGGGCCGGTCCGGAAATACACAGTGCGAAAGAGGAGCCAACCCTGGCAATGAAGAGACGACCGCCCGTACGGCCGCAAGGTCAGCGCCTACAGATATTTGACGCGAATTGGTTCGGATTGGTCGCCAGCGCCTCGGCAAGCTCTGCCGAGCAAATCTGACATTCGGCGTTGGTGGGGAGGACAGACGGGCGCACCTCCGTTCGTGCTGGGTGCCTGCGAAGGGCGCTCGCTTCGCGGTCCAGAAGCCGCGTGAGGAAGGCGCGGACTACCGCCAGAACATCAGGTTTTCGACCCAGCGGATGCGGGTCAGGTCGTTGTAGATGACCGTCACCATCAGCAGCATCAGCAGGACGAAACCGGCGAGCAGCATCCGCTCTTTGACGCGCACGCTGAAGTCGCGCCGGGTGAGACCTTCGAGCAGGAGGATGAGAATGTGACCGCCGTCGAGCACCGGAATCGGCAACAGGTTCAGCAGTCCAAGATTGAGGCTGATCGATGCCATCAGCCCGAGCAGTGTGACGAAGCCGCTCTCCGCGGACTCACCCGACAGCTGCGCAATCCCGACGGGTCCCATCAGCTGTTTGGGCGAGGTCTCGCCGGTGAACAGGCCGCCCAGTGTGCGGAAGATCAAGCCGCTGCCTGCCCAGTTCTGCTGGACGCTCATCTTGATCGCTTCGAGCAGCCCGGGTTCGATGCGCTTGACCTGATCGCTGATCGCGATGCCGATGACACCGACAGCGCCGCGCTTGATAGGCGTGACCTTGAATTCGAGCGGCTGGTCTTTGCGCCCGACGCGAACGACAATCGGCTGCCCTTCGTGTTTGCCGATTTCTTCCGACAACTGGCGAGCTGAGCTGATGTCCTGCGAGTTGATGCGTAGAACGACGTCACCGGGCTTGAGGCCGGCTTTCTCCGCTGGATCGCCGATGTTGACGGACCTGATGTAGGGGTGCGTGTTCGGCAGGACGCCGATATCACCGATTTCGTACTTCCCTTCGGCCGTGGGGACAACCGGCAGCGCCATGCGCTCGCCCTGCCGATCCACCAGCAGCGTGACCTCGCGCCGAGCCTTGCCCCCGATGGTCAGGAAGAAGTCGTCCCATGTGGCTGTCGCCCGGCCGTCCACCGACACGATGCGATCGCCGACTTTCAGGCCGGCGCGCGCGGCGGGCGCTCCGCCGATGAGCGAACCGACGACCGGCGGCATATCGCGATAGGCCGGGACGTCAGCGCCCTGGTAGAGGACAAATGCGAGAAGGACGACGGCGAGCCCGATGTTCATCGCCGGGCCCATGATGAGGACCTGGAAACGCTCCCACTTCGACTTGGACAGATATTCGTCGGGCTGGCCGGTGCGCTTCTCCTCGACCGACTCGCCAGCCATTTTCACGAAGCCGCCCAGTGGAACGGCGCTGATGCAGTAGTCGGTGCCGCCGCGCGTGAAGCCGAACAACCTGGGGCCGAAACCAATTGAAAACGTCAACACGCGGACGCCGACGCGCCTGGCCGCAAGGTAGTGGCCCAGCTCGTGGACGAAAACGAGCACGCCGATCACAAAAGCGAAAGCAAGGAGCGTCGTCACGACCTGGAATCCCTCACACTTTCAATTCT
>DASSJW010000668.1:0-5807 GCA_035690995.1 Xanthobacteraceae bacterium | reverse complement strand
GCGCGGGCCCGAGAGATTTGCCGCCAGGGCACCCCCGATCGTCCCGCGGCCGGCGACCCCGCCGAGAATGGTCGCGTAATCCATGGGCTCGAACGCGAGTTGCTGGCCCCGGCTCGCGACCAGGGCTTCGATCTCGGCCAGGGGCGTCGCGGCTTTCGCCGAGAGCACAAGCTCCTCCGGCTCGTAGAGCATGACCCCGCTGAGCGCGGAGAGATCGAGGGTCACGTCGGTTTGGGCCGGACGGCCGATGGCACGCTTCGAGCCGTGCCCCACGATTTCCGCGGCCTTGCCCTCGGCCAGCATCCATTGCACCGCGGCCTCGACGTCCTTGGCATCGCCCGGTTGCAGGGTATCGGCCATCGGTGCTCCGCTCACCGCTCCGTGCCTGCGGCCGGATAACGAGGAGCCCGTGCAGCGTTGCGTGCATCCGGCATCGGAGGGTCAGGTCAGAACCGGGGAATATCGGGAAACGCGACTTTGCCGGCATGGACGTGCAGACGGCCGAGCTCGGCACAGCGATGCAGCGTGGGAAAGACCTTGCCCGGATTGAGCAGGCCGTGGCCATCGAATGCGCATTTGAGCCGCTGTTGCTGGGCGAGATCGGCCTCGGTGAACATCGCCGGCATCAGGTCGCGCTTCTCCACGCCGACGCCGTGCTCGCCGGTGAGCACGCCCCCGACCTCGACACAAAGCTTCAGAATCTCCGCGCCAAACGCCTCCGTTCGTTCGAGCTCGCCCGGCTTATTGGCATCGTAGAGGATGAGCGGATGGAGATTGCCGTCGCCGGCGTGAAAGACGTTGGCGACGCGCAGCCCGTAGGCCTGGGACAGCTCACGCATGCGATTGAGCACCTGCGGCAGCCGCGCCCGCGGGATCGTGCCGTCCATGCAGTAGTAATCCGGCGAGATGCGGCCGACAGCGGGAAATGCCGCCTTGCGCCCGGCCCAGAACAGGAGCCGCTCCTCTTCGGAGCCGGAGACGCGGCAGGTCACGGCGCGGCAGGTTTTGGCGATGGCTTCGACGCGCGCGGCCAGATGGTCGGCCTCGGCCTGCGGACCGTCGACTTCGACAATCAGCAGGGCCTCGACCTCGAGCGGATAGCCGGCATGCACGAACTCCTCGACCGCGTGGATCGCCGGCCGGTCCATCATTTCCATGCCGGCGGGAATGATCCCCGCGCCAATGATCTTGCTCACGCACTCGCCGGCAGCTTCGGACGAAGCGAAGCCGACCAGCACGGCGCGCGCGCATTCCGGTTTTTTGAGGATACGCACGGTGATCTCGGTGACGACGCCGAGCAAGCCCTCCGATCCCGTGACGACGCCGAGAAGATCGTAGCCTCCGGCATCGAGATGCTTGCCGCCGATGCGAATGATCTCGCCCGTCATCAGGACCAATTCGCATCCGAGCAGGTTGTTGGTGGTCATGCCGTATTTGAGGCAGTGCACGCCACCGGAATTCTCCGCCACGTTGCCGCCGATCGTGCAGGCGATCTGCGAGGACGGATCGGGCGCATAGTAGAAGCCGGCTTGCTCGACCGCCTGGGTCACGGCCAGGTTGGTCACGCCGGGCTCGACCACGGCGACGCGGTTGGCGAAGTCGATCTCGCGGATGCGATTGAACTTGGCCATGCCGAGAAGAACGCCGTCGGCGAGCGGCAACGCCCCACCTGACAGCGAGGTGCCGGCCCCCCGCGGCACCACCTTGATGCGCTCGGCGTGGCAGAAGGCGAGCACGCGGCTCACCTGCTCCGTCGTCTCGGGCAGCACCACCACCATGGGAAGCTGGTGATACGCGGTAAGGCCGTCGGACTCGTACGGCCGCATCTCCCGCTCCGCGGCGATCACACCCTCGCCCGGCACGATGGCCCGCAGCGCCGCTACGATGCGATCGCGGCGGGCAAGCACGGTTTGATCCGGCGCGGGCATTGCGACTGTCACCTGCGCCCTCCTTCGATGGGCCGACCGGGACCGGCTCGTTACGCCGTATTTATAGCGCCATTCCGCCAAATACGCCCAGCGTAGCGGCGGCGAAACAAATTGTCCCGCTGGGCGGTTGACCTGCAAGCAGTTTGACGCCATTCGAACAAGGGGATCGCTGTAGATCAGCCGATGCCATTGGTGGACTTTCATCCGGTCTCCGGCCGCCGGCATCGGCGGGCGCCGGACCGGGCGGGGCGCTGCCGGGAAAAAGGAGAAAATGATGAGGACGTGGGTGATTGCTGGGATTGCTCTCGCGGCTTCGACGGGCACGAGCTTGGCGCAGGAGGCCGCGGGCGGCGAGCAGGTATTCAAGCGTTTGTGCTCTCCCTGCCACGACATCGGGGAAGCGGCAAAAATCAAGCTGGGGCCTCCGCTCAACGGTGTCGACGGCCGCAAGGCCGGCAGCTTTGAGGGCTTCAACTATTCCCCGGCCAACAAATCTTCTGGCATTACCTGGAACCAGGAAACGTTCTCGAAATATATCCGTGCCCCGATGCAAGAGATGCCGGGCACCAGGATGGCCTTCGTCGGCGTGAAGAACGACAAGGACGTAGGCGACCTCTGGGCCTACCTCAAGCAATTCGGGCCCGACGGCAACAAGAAGTAAGGGGCGCAAGGCAGGCGTCACGGCGTGCGGCGCCTGCCTCCTCCGCCTGCAACGCGGCGCGGTGCAAGACCGGCAGATCCCGTAAGCTCTCCGCGTCGCGCAGGTGCTGCTTGCGTGGAGGCGGCACTTCGGGAGCGGCCGACGCGAGCGCTGGGACAGATGGCCGGCGGATAGCATAAACTCGTCTGCGCCTTCGCATCTGTCCCGTGCGCCTTCGCATCTGTCCCGGTTGCAACGCGCCGCCGGTCACCAGGAGATCGAGCATGCTCAAGGATGTCGTCGTCAACCTATCAGGCCGAGGCCCGCTGGACTTCGCTGCTGATTATGCGACGTCGATCGCCGCGACCTTCGGCGCGCAGATCACTGGTATCGCCTTCCTCTACGAGCCGGTCATTCCCGACGGCACGCTCGGCGGCGTTCCGGTCGACCTGATTGAGCTGCAACGCGAGGAAAACACCAAAATTGCACGCGACGCGATCAGCCGATTCGAAGCCGGCGTGAAGAAGGGCGGGGTTGCAGGACAAACGCGCCAGCTCGATGCCACCTTCGGCGGCGCCGCCACGCTGTTCGCCCAGATCGCGCGGCGCTTCGACATCTCCGTTGTCGGCCAGGCGCAACGCGAGCAGGGAGCGACCGACGAACTGATCATCGAAGGCGCGCTGTTCGAATCCGGACGTCCCGTCATCGTGGTACCCTATATCCAGAAAAGCGGGTTGACGCTCGAGCGCGTGCTCGCCTGTTGGGACGGCGGCCGCACCGCCGCGCGCGCCATCGCCGACGCCATGCCGTTCCTCGAGCGCGCCAAGGCCGTCGACCTGGTGATCGTCGCCGAAGAGCGAAAGCACGACGAAGTCACTGGCGTCCGGATGAGCGAGCATCTCGCGCGGCACGGCGTCGCAATCAATGTCAAACGCATCGCCAAGGGCGATCTTTCGGTCGAGGACGTCGTCCTGTCCTACGCGGCCGACACCGGCGCCGACTTCATGGTCATGGGCGGCTACGGGCATTCGCGCTTGCGCGAGTTCATCCTCGGCGGCGTCACCCGCGGCATTCTCAATTCGATGACGGTGCCCGTGCTGATGTCGCACTGAGCGGCCCGATCGACGAAGCTATTGTCGGAACGTCAATTTTCACGGCGGAACCGCAATTCCGCTGGGGCGTTATCTCGCCACTTCCCCCCGGTATTGTTCCGGCCCTAACGGGTCAGCCGCTGCTACATTCGCTGGTCAGCTCCAATGGACTACGCCTTCGCCGTCAAACCGAAGAAGCAAGGTCCGCGCATGGCCGAGGCGTTCACGTTTGGAATCGAAGAAGAATATTTCCTGGTGGATGCGGCGACCAAGGTCCTCGCCCGCGACGTGCCAGCGGCATTCTTCGACGACGCCAAGAAGGCGAGCGATGGCCGCATCTCGACCGAGTTTCTGCAGCCGCAGGTCGAGGTGATCACCTCGCCCCACGTCCACCTGGAGGACGCGCGGGTCGAGCTGCGCACGTTGCGTCGCACCGTTTCGACCGTTGCCGCCCGGCATGGGCTTGCCATTCTTGCCGCCGGAACCCACCCGACGGCGTTCTGGCGAGAAGCGCAGCAGACCGACAAGCAGCGCTACGACACCGTGATGGACGATCTGCAAATGATCGGCCAACGCGATCTGCTATGTGGCTTACACGTCCATGTCGAACTGCCCGATCCGGACCAGCGCGTGGACGTGATGTATCGGATCCTGCCCTATCTGCCGCTGCTGCTCGCGCTCTCGACCTCGTCCCCGTTCTGGCAGGCGCGGCGGACCGGGCTGAAAGGTTACCGGCTTGCCGCCTATGACGAGTTGCCGCGAACCGGGTTGCCGGAGCTCTTCCGCACCCAGCAGGAGTTCGACGCCTATGTGGCGGCGCTGGTGCGCGCCGGCGTCATTAAGGATTCGAGCTATGTCTGGTGGGCCGTCCGGCCCTCACTCAGCAACCCGACATTGGAGCTGCGCGCTCCGGACTCCTGCACGCTGGTCGAGGACTCGCTTGCCATCGCCGCCCTCTATCGCACCCTAGTCCGCCACCTCCACATCAATCGCCAGCGCAACAGCGATCTCGACGCGGTCGGGCGCGCGATCATCATCGAAAACAAGTGGCGGGCGCAGCGCTACGGGGTGCACGGGACTTTCGTCGCCGAGGACGGCGCGATCTCGGTCGCCGAACTGCTCGAACGCGTGATCTCCGACACGGCGCCCGACGCCGCTGCGCTCGGCTGTACGGCCGAGATCCATCGCTGCCGGGCGATCGTCGGCGCCGGCACCTCGGCGGACGCGCAGATTGCCGTGTTCGAAGCGCACGCGAAGGGCGGGAGCCGGGACGCCGCGTTGCGGGCGGTGACCGAGTGGATTGTCGCGGCGACGCTGCAGTAACCTCGGCGTGTCCTGACCTTTATTTGTCGGTGGTCGGCAAAACCGCCTGCACGACCAGGCCGCGCGCGCGCGCATCGACCACCCCGAGCCCGCGCAATGCGAACAGTGCCAGCGCCTGTACCTGCATACGCGTCTTGGCCGGCTCGTCAGGGATCGCGGGTGCGAGCGGACCGATCAGGCCTTCGATCAGCGCTCCGACCAGCGCCGCGGCCGCGAGGGCGACATCCTGATCCGGAAGACGCCCGCCGGCCTGGGCATTGCGGATGAGCTTGCCGAACTCGTCGACCAGCGCCTGCCGGTAAGGCGCGCGCGCGGCGTCGATCTCGGGCTCGACCGGTTCGGCAATGAGCGCGAAAGCCAGCCGCCGGCCGGCGAGCGCACGCGCCGCGAAGCTGGTGATGGCAGCGGCCAGCGCCGAAAGCGGGCCGGGCGCGGCCTTCGCCGCGTCCTCCAACGCCGCCAGTTCGCGCGCGGAAAGCGTGGCCACCAGCGCCGCGATCAGGTCGGTCTTGGCGGGGAAATAGCGGTAGACGGTACCCGCCGCGATGCCGGCGCGGGTTGCCACCGGCGCGATCTGCACGGCGGCCATGCCGCCTTCCGCCGCAACATCCCCGGCCGCGACGACGATCGCGTCACGGCGGGCGGCGAGACGGCGGGCTACGTTTTCGGTCTGGCGGTACGGCATGGGGAATCGGTTTTCTTTTTGAACAAATGAAGCGCGATTCACAAGCCTGTCCAGATGCGACAGCTCGCACCGAAGCCGTGCGATGGCCGTACCCAGCAGCCGATGCTATCGTCGCCGGCAACAACAACCGATGGGAGGAA
>DASSJW010000667.1:0-2120 GCA_035690995.1 Xanthobacteraceae bacterium | reverse complement strand
CTGGCCAGGACGATGAGCCAGGCGGCGGAATGACCGCCGCCGCTCCCGCGCGCCGTGGCGTCAGTCGCGGCGCCAGGGCACGAGATGCCGCTCGACGAGGCTGACGGCGTAGTACATGGCGCCGGCGATGACGGTGAGGATGACCACGCTGGTCATGACCAGCGACATGTTGAAGATGTTCTGTCCGTAGATGATCAGGTAGCCGAGGCCGGCATTGGCGGCGAGAAACTCGCCGACGATCGTCCCGATCAGCGACAGGCCGATATTCACCTTGAGCGTCGCGATGATGGTCGGCACCGCCGAGGGGAACACGACCTTGCTGAACTGCTGCCACTTCGATGCACCGAACGACGAAACCACGACCAGCTTCTCGGGGTCGGCCTGCCGGAAGGCGCTGTAGACCGACAGGATGGTGACGAAGAGCGAGATCGAGACGGCGAGCGCGATCACGGCGCTGACCGTAGCCCCCAGCCAGATGATGAACACCGGTCCGAGCGCCATCTTCGGGGTCGCATTGAGCACGACCACGTAGGGATCGGCGACGTCGCTGAGGAAATCCCACCACCAGAACAGCCCCGCGATCGCAATCCCCGCCACGGTGCCGACGGCAAAGCCCACCAGGGTCTCGAAAACGGTGATGGCGACGTTGTAGCCAAGCGAACCGTCATTCGCGAGCTCCACGAATTTCTGTGCGATCGCGCTGGGCTGGCTGGTGATGAAGGGATCGATGATGCGCCAGGTCGCGGCGAGCTGCCACAGGCCCAGGAACGCGGCCAGCACCGCGAACTGGACGATCAGCACTTTGGTCTGACGCAGCCGCAGCGACCGCAGGAATTGAGCATGCCGCTCAGACACCGCGCCGCGCGTGAAAAGTCTGCTAGAGGGTGCGCCGCTCAATATCCAGATCCTCCCAAATCGACTTGCAGTAGCCCCGGAATTCCGGCGCGTCGCGCGAATTCATCGGTGTCCGTTCGGCGGCCACCGTGAGCGCGATCTCGTAGACATTCTTGACCTGGGCAGGACGGCCGCTCAGCACGATGACACGGTCGGACATCGATACCGCCTCCTCGATGTCGTGCGTGACCAGCAGCGCGGTCTTCCTGTCGTGCCGTATGATGCGGTGGACATCGCGCTCGAGAATGAGCTTGGTCTGATAGTCGAGCGCGGAAAACGGCTCATCCAGCAGCAGCACGTCCGGGTCGGTGGCAAGCGTGCGGATCAGCGCCACGCGCTGACGCATGCCGCCGGAGAGCTGATGCGGATACGCGTTTTCAAAACCGGCGAGGCCATACGATTCCAGCAGCTTGTGCGCGCGGCGTCGCGCCTCGGCGTTGCTTCTGCCGCGAATCTCGAGACCGAGCTCCGCGTTCTGCAGCACGGTGCGCCACTCGAACAAATGATCCTTCTGCAGGAGGATACCGACCCGCTCGTGGGTGCCGCGCATGGTTACGCCGTCGAGCAGGACCTGTCCTTCCGTCGGCTGCAGCAAACCGGAAATGATGCCCAGCAGGGTGGACTTCCCGCAGCCGCTCGGCCCCACGATGCTGCAGAACTCGCCGTCGCGAATCGTCAGGTCCAGGTCCTTCAGCGCCAGCGTCTCTCCGGTGCGGGTGAGATAGGTGTAGGACAGGCCTTCGCCCCGGATTCTCTCCCGTCCGCTCATCGCTTGATCGTTTGAATGGCCTTCTGGGCAAAGCTGGCATTGACGATCTGGGAATAGGGAAACCGTTGCTTCAAGACTCCCGCGTCGACCATCAGGGACATCATCTGCTCCATTCCCTCGGGACGCAGGAGCGGATCCGTCGCCCAGATCTTGACCCGTTTGTACTCGGCGACCACGGCTTCAATCGTTGCCACCGGTACGTCCTTGAAGTCCGGCGCGATCAGCGCGGCGATCTCCGCGGGGGAATGCGTATCGGTCCAGATCAGTCCCTTGTAGACCGCGTTGGTGAAGGCCTGGATGGTGGCGGGATTCTTTTCGATGTAGCTCGCCGGCGCCATGAAGGCGGTATAAGGCATCGGCCCGGCAAGCGCGCCGACCGAGGCGACGCGATAGCCCCTGTTCTCCGCCACCGCCTGCACCACCATCGGCTCGAACGCCTGCGCGAAGTTCGTGCTCG
>DASSJW010000666.1:0-3560 GCA_035690995.1 Xanthobacteraceae bacterium | reverse complement strand
ACGACGCGGCAATAGGCTACTCAATCATCCACCCACTTGGGGCTCATCTTAATCACGAAACCGGGACAGACGTTCGACTGCGGTCTCGAATTCGGCGATCAGCCGCTGTACGAGCTCTCCCGCCGGTACGAGTTCGTCGATCAGGCCGACGCTTTGGCCGACTTCCAGCTTGCCCCGGTCGACGTCGCCATCGAACGCCGCCATTTTCAAGGTTCGGCTGGCGCTGAGCGTCGCAAGATCTTCAGCCGGCGCCCCGGTCCGTTCGGCGGCCTCGAATTCGCGGGTGAAATCGTTCTTGAGCACGCGGATCGGCAGCCTGCCACGGCCGATGAGCGTGGTATCGGCGATGCCGGCGGCAAGCGCGCGCGCCTTGTAGGCCTTGTGCAGGTTCGACTCCGGCGTCAGCAGGAAGCGGGTGCCGAGTTGCACGCCGTCGGCGCCCAGGCATAGCATCGCCGCGATGCCGGCGCCGTCGGCGATACCGCCGCCGCCGATCACCGGAATGCTCACCGCCTTGACCACGGCGCGCACCACGACAAGGCTGCCGACCTCGTCCGGCGGCGGATGCCCGCCAGCTTCGGTGCCGACCGCGACGACCGCATCGACGCCGGCGGCTTCAGCCTTGGCGGCGTGCTCGGGTGAGGCGGTGACGTGCAGCCAAGTCACGCCCCGTTCCTTGAACCGCGCGATGTGCTGCTTCGGACCGCCCTGCGACGCGACGATGATCGGGACGCCCTCCTCGAGCACGATGTCGAGGAAGGTGGCGGCCCGCGCATTGTAGAGCGGCACGTTCACCGCAAACGGCCTGTCGGTGTGCTCCTTCACCGTGCGGATGGCGGCTCGCAGCGCATCCGGATGCATCGGCCCGGCGGCGATCACGCCGAGCGCGCCGGCCTGCGAGACTGCGAGCGCGAGCTCCGTGTTCGACGACGCCCAGCTCATGCCCGCCTGCAGGATGGGATAGTGGATGCCGAGCAGTTCGGTGATGCGGGTCGAAAAGTTCATGCGACTATGAGATCGGCGATCGGGGCGGGGCGCATCACTCGAGCTTGGCGCCGGTCGCGGCCACGACCGGTCCCCACTTGGCCTGCTCGGCCTTCACGAACGAGGCGAACTCGCCCGGCGTCATGGGCGAAGGGACGGCATCCTGGCTGTCGAACTGCTTTTTCAGCTCGGCCGAGCGCAACGTGGCGACCACCGCTTTGTGGAGCTTGTCGAAGACGTCGGGCGGCACGCCGGCCGGCGCCGACAGCCCATACCAGTTGTCCGACAGCACGGTCTTGAAACCGGCTTCCCCGGTGGTCGGCACGTCCGGAAGGGCGGCGCTGCGCGTTGCCGAGGTCACCGCCAATGCCTTCACTGCGCCGGCGCGGATGTGCGGCAGCAAAACCGGCGTATCGAGCACCACCATCTGGACGTGCCCGCCGAGCAGGTCGTTCACGGCCGGCGCCGCGCCGCGATAGGGAACGTGCACGAGATCGATCTTGGCCTCCGTCTTCAAGAGCTCGACCGCCAGATGGGTGATGCTGCCGGTGCCGGCCGAGCCGTAATTGATCTTGCGCGGGTTGGCGCGCGCATAGGCAACGAGCTCCTGCAGCGTGCTGATGCCGAGCGAGGGGTGAACGACCACGACTTCCGGCACGCGCGCGACCAGTGTGAGCAGGGCGAGATCCTTCTGCCAGTCGAACGGCATCTTGCTCACCATGAACGGAATGGCGGACAGCGCCGCTGCGCCGTTGATGCCAATCGTGTAGCCGTCGGGCGCACTCTTGGCGAGGGCATCGACCCCGGCCAGGCCGCCGGTGCCTGCGCGGTTCTCGATGATGATCTGCTGGCTGAGTTCGGTGCCAAGTCCGTGTCCCAATGAGCGCGCGAACAGATCGGCGGGACCGCCGGCCGGGAACGGCACGATCAGCTTGATGGGTTTTGCCGGGTAGGTCTGTGCCCAAGCGCCCGCAGGCCAAAACGGCGCTGCGAGACATAAAGCGAGCGCCGCCGCCCGCAGCAAGGCGACGATGTGCGCCGACGTGAAAGCATGGCGTTTCATTTCGACCTCCCACGACTGGTCGGCTTATCCGTCTGGCGCGGGTTTGAGCCAACTCGTTCTCATGACTGATGAAGGCAGCCGCCTTGACCAGCAAGTGGACCATAGCAACTATCTGGGCCGGCGGCAGCGGCGTCATGGACGGCGAGACATGTTTCGCTCAGAAGAGCGGCTCGTTCCTCTGCGTCGCCGGCTCAAAACATCCGCCCGCCATCCGGCACTTGCCGCTCGGGCCCGATCAGCACCACTGCGCCCTCGGCGTCGGGAAAGCCCAGCGTCAGGACTTCCGACATCAGGGGGCCGATCTGCCGCGGCGGAAAGTTGACAACCGCTGCCACCTGGCGGCCGACCAGAGTTTCGGGCCGGTAGTATTTTGTCAGCTGCGCCGAGGATTTCTTCACCCCGATCGCGGGGCCGAAATCGATGAGCAGCTTGAGCGCGGGCTTGCGCGCTTCGGGAAATGGCTCGGCCTTGACGATCGTGCCCACGCGAATATCGACCGCAAGAAATTGCTCGAACGAGATTTGCGGGGCGGGGGACGAAGGGGCGGACATCGCTGTGGCTCGCGTCTCGAAGATCGAAGGCGCAAACTCCCCTTCGCGCGGACCAAGTGTCGCATGCCAAAGCAAGTCGGCGGTTATGCCGCACGATAGCTCGGCCGCTCAGCCTTTCCAATGATCGTCGGCGGATCGGCGGTGCGGACGCGATGGGCCGATCGGAACATGCGGCGGCTCAAATATGCTTCAGCGCCTTGAGGCTCGCGTGCCCGTCTTTGCCGACGATGAGGTGGTCGTGCACGGCGATGCCGAGGGCGCGCGCGACCTCGACGATCGCCTGCGTCATCTGGATGTCGGCGCGCGACGGCGTCGGATCGCCGGAAGGGTGGTTGTGCACCAGGACGATGGCGGTGGCGGAGAGTTCGAGCGCCCGTTTGACCACCTCGCGCGGATAGACCGGCGTGTGATCGACGGTGCCGGTCTGTTGCACCTCGTCGGCGATCAGCGCATTGCGCTTGTCGAGGAACAGCACACGGAACTGCTCCTTGGTCTCGAATGCCATGGCGGTGCGGCAATAGTCCAGTACGTGCGACCAGGACGACAGCACGGGACGCTGCTTCACCTGGCCGCGGAGGAGGCGGTTGGCGGCGGCGTGGATGATCTTGAGATCGGTGATCGCGGCGTCGCCTAGACCCTTGATCTCGGCGAGGCGTTCACGCGGCGCCGCAAGAGCCTCGGCGAAAGAGCCAAACGTGGCGAGCAGCCGCTTGGCGAGCGGCTTCAAATCGCGCCGCGGCAGGGCGCGGAACAGCACCAGCTCGAGCAGTTCGTAGTCCGTTACGGCATCGCTGCCCGCGTCGCGGAAACGCTGGCGCAGCCGCTCGCGGTGCCCGTGATAGTGCGGGGCTGCTGCATCCTCTACGTCGGAAGGCGTTTGGGTCTTGCCGTTGCCGGACATGTGAGGAGTCACCGCTCGCGCCTCCCTGCGATCGACGGCGCTGCGCCAAGGATGACCGCTC
>DASSJW010000665.1:0-5354 GCA_035690995.1 Xanthobacteraceae bacterium | reverse complement strand
ATCATCAGCACCAGCGGCACCGATCGCATCAGGTTGACATAGCCGGCGGCGAGCAGGGCGAGCGGCGCAATGCCGGAGAGCCGCATGAGCGCGAGCAGGGTGCCGAAAAAGATGCCGCCGATCGTCGCCAGCGCGGTCAGCATCAAGGTGAACGTCATCCCGTCGTAGAACAGGTACGGCAGCGAGCGGATGATGACGTCGTAGTCGAAGTCGGCAAACATCTGCTGTCTCAGTGGCTGACGGCTTGCGGCGCGGCGCCGATCAGGCCGGGCACGGCGACGTGGCGCTCGACCCAGCGCATCGCAAACGTCACCACGATATTGATCGCGATGTAGATGACGGTGGCCGCGGTGAAGGCCTCGAACACCTGGAACGTGAATTCCTGCATCGCGCGGGCGCGCGCGGTGAGCTCCATCAGCCCGATGGTCAGGGCCACCGCGCTGTTCTTGATGACGTTGAGGAATTCCGAGGTCAGCGGCGGCAGAATGATGCGATAGGCCATGGGCAGGAGCACGTAGCCGTAGGCCTGCGGCAGCGTGAGACCGAGCGCGAGCGCCGCCATGCGCTGGCCGCCGGCGAGGCTTAGGATGCCGGCGCGCACCTGCTCGGCGATGCGCGCCGAGGTGTAGAAGCCGAGCGCGACCACGGCGGTATAGAACGATGCGTTCGGAAGCTGCTTGAGCCAATCGCCGAGGTCGGCCGGCAGCAGCTCGGGCAGCACGAAGTACCACAGGAACATCTGCACCAGCAGCGGAATGTCGCGGAACAGCTCGACATAGGCGTTGCCGAGCCGCACCAGCCAGGGATGGGGCGTGGTGCGGATGACGCCGACGATCGAACCAAGCGCGAGCGCCATGCACCAGGCCGCAAGCGCGGTGGCCAGCGTCCAGCCGGTGCCGAGCAGCAGCGTCGCCAGGTAGGTGTGGACCCCATCGGGGGAGGTCTGGAAAAAGACTCCCCAGTTCCAATTGTAGTTCACGCTGCACGCCCCCTCGATGGTGCGCCGCGCGCGACGCAGCGTGAACCAGTCACGCTCGCGCGCACGGGGCGGACTTGTCGGCGCCGCACCAGATGCCGCGCCGCATCCGGGACCGGAGACCGGTTGCTCAATACACCGCCGGATCGCCGCTGTCGGTCGGGCTGGCGATCACTTTCTTGAACGCGTCGCTGACCGGGACGTTGAGATTGATGTTCTTGGGTGGGATCGGCTTGAGGAACCACTTCTCGTAGATCGGATTGATCGCGCCGCTGCGGTAGGTCGCGATCATGGCTTCATCGACCACCTTCTTGAACGAGGGGTCGTCGCGCCGCAGCATGATCCCATAGGGCTCGACGGACAGAGCGTCGGTGGAAATGACGTAGTCCTTCGGCGACTTCGCCGCCGCCACCAGGCTGTAGAGCAGGATGTCGTCCATCACGAAGGCGGCGGCGCGGCCGGTCTCGACCATCAGGAACGCCTCGGCGTGATCCTTGGCCGCCAGGACGTTGAGATTGAGGCCCTTCTGCGCTCCGATCTCGGTGATCTGCTTGATATTGGTGGTGCCCGAGGTCGACACCACGGTCTTGCCTTTGAGATCGTCGACCGTGTGCAGATTGGCGGATTTTTTCGACACGAACCGGTTGGCGGTCACGAAATGGGTGATGGTGAAGGAAACCTGTTTCTGCCGCTCGAGATTGTTGGTGGTCGAGCCGCATTCGAGATCGATGGTGCCGTTCGCCATCAGCGGGATGCGCGTGGCCGAGGTTACCGGATTGAGCTTGGTCTCGAGCTTGGGAAGCTTGAGCTCGCTCTTCACCCGATCGACGATCCCGGCGCAGAGGTCCATGGCGTAGCCCACGACCTGTTGCCGGTCGTCGTAATAGGAGAACGGCACCGAGGACTCGCGATGTCCGAGCGTGATAGCGCCGGTTTCCTTGATCTTCTTGAGCGTGCCGGTGAGCTCCTGGGCGAGCGTGGGCACGGTGCCGAAGCAGGTGGCCACGAGGAGCGAAAGCAGCAGTTGGCGATGCATTGCAGTCTCCACTTTGTGAGCGGGCGATGAACGTCGCAGTCCTTCAATATCCTTCAAATTCGTCGTGCGTGCAGTCAGTCCCTGACCTTGACGTACCTTCCGGGTGCGTCCTCGATCGGCACGATGTTTTTGCCGCCGGGCTCGCGCGCCGGGACTTCAGTCGAATCCTGCGCCTTGATCCAGTCGAACCAGTCGGGCCACCAGGAGCCGGGGTGTTCCTTCGCCTTTTTCAGCCAGGTGTCGAGGCTGGCGCTGGTCGGCTTCGGGCCGGTCCAATATTGGTATTTCATCTTCGTCGGCGGATTGACGACGCCGGCAATGTGGCCGGAGCCGGCCAGCACGAAGCGCACCGGCCCGCCGAAGAACTTCGAGCCGAGCAACACCGACTTGGCGGGCGCGATGTGATCCTCTCGCGTGGCGAGATTGTAGATCGGGACCTTCACGCTCTTGAGCTTGAGCTTCTTGCCGCCGATCACCATGTCGCCCTTGGTCAGCCGGTTCTCGAGGTAGCAGTTGCGCAGGTAGAACGAGTGGTTCGCGGCCGGCATCCGCGTCGCATCCGCGTTCCAGTAGAGCAGGTCGAACGGAGCCGGCTCTTTGCCCTTGAGATAGTTGCTGATGACGTAGGGCCAGATCAGATCGTTCGAGCGCAGCAGGTTGAAGGCGGTCGCCATCTTCTTGCCTTCGAGATAACCGCGCCCGCTCATTTCGCGCTCGCGTGCCGAGATCTGCTCCTCGTCCACGAAAACCTTGAGATCGCCGGCATAGGTGAAATCCACCTGGGCGGCGAAGAACGTCGCGGAGCTGATGCGCTTGTCGTGCTTGCCGGCCATATAGGCGAGCGTCGTGGCCAGCAGGGTCCCGCCGACGCAGTAGCCGATCGCATTGACCTCGCGCTCGCCGGTCGCCTTCTCGATGACGTCGAGCGCCGCAAGCGGACCGCTGCGCATGTAGTCTTCGAAGCTTTTCTCGGCGAGCTTGGTGTCCGGATTGACCCAGGAAATGATGAATACGGTGAGGCCCCGGTCGACGCACCACTTGATGAAGGATTTGTCCGGCGTGAGATCGAGGATGTAGAACTTGTTGATCCAGGGCGGCACAATCAGGAGCGGCCGCTTGAGCACCGTCGCGGTCGACGGGGCGTACTGGATGAGCTGCATCAGCTCGTTTTCGAACACCACCTTGCCCGGGGTCAGGGCCAGATTGCGGCCGACCTCGAACATCTTGGAATCGGATTGGCGGATGCGGAGACTGCCATGTCCGGCCTGGATGTCCTCGGCCAGCATGTGCATGCCGCGCACCAGATTCTCGGCCTTGGAGGCGAGGGTTTCGCGCAGCAGCTCCGGATTGGTCAGCACGAAGTTCGACGGTGAAATCGCGTTGGCGATCTGGCGCACGTAAAAGTCCGCCTTTTGCAGGGTGTGGGGATCGAGCCCCTCCGCGTCGCGCACCAGCCGGTTGGCCCATTGCACGGTGAGAAGATAGGCCTGCTTGAGAAAGTCGAAGAACTGATTGCTCGACCATTCGGGGTCGCTGAAGCGCTTGTCCTTCGGATCGGGTGCGGCGACCGGTTCGACCGTCTCGCCCGCCATGCGTTTGGCGGCATGGCCCCAGAGCTCGAGATAGGCCTTGCCCAGGCTTGATTGCAGTTCGAGGGCGCGCTGCGGATCCCGCAGCCAGTAGTCCGCAACTTTGCCGAGCGTTTTCACCACATCGGTGATCTCGGCATATTGCTCGTCGACGCGCCCCTCCTCGCGGGGCTTGAGGTAGGCGGCCATGGCCTTGCCGCCTTCTTCCACCATGCGGGCGACGTTGCGGGCGAACTCCTCCACGTCGACGGAGGCATCTTTCACCGGTTCTGACGGGGCTCTCACGGTAACGCCTCAAATTCGCGGTTCCGGCGTGGGCCCGCATGGCCTTGAATTTGAAATGGACTTTACTCCCGGCCGCCGCAAGACGCATCATCGCCTTGCCTGGGTCGAGCGGAGCCGCGGGAGGCGCGGCCGGACGCCCAGCGTTAACCTTGCTTTGGTCATATTGCGGTACTACAGCTCGCGCGCAATTGCTTGAATTAGCAGCAGTTTCGCCTCGGAATGGGAGGGCCGGGCGGCGCAGGGCGTCGTAACCGGCCGGGGTTGACGGGCATGATGTCGCTAACGCGTTGGCAACAGGGATTTTCACGATCCATTTTCGCCGCGGCGCTGGTTGTCGGGGCCGTCGCCCTCGCGGGATGCTCGGCCGGCACCATGATCGCCGATCATCTGCCGACGGCGGCCGGTGGCCTGCCCGAGGGCGCCCCGGAGCGCTCGACCAAGCCGTCTTCCTTTCCGGCGGTGCACGACGTGCCGCCGCCGCGCGGCTCCACCGTGCTCACGGACGCCGAGCAAAAGAAGCTCGAGGACGATCTTATCGCGGCGCGCACCCGCACCGGCGAAGCCGCCAAGCCTGGCGGCCGCCCAGACTGATGCTAAAAGGCTCGCACGGGCCCGCTTGCTGAGCAGCGGCCGCGCAGGCCCCAGGAGCCGGGATCATGGAAGAATTTCATCGCATTCGGCGTCTCCCGCCCTACGTTTTCGAGCAGGTCAATCGCGCCAAGGCCGTGGCCCGCAATGCCGGCGCCGACATCATCGATCTCGGCATGGGCAATCCGGATCTGCCGACGCCCGCCCACGTGATCGAAAAGCTCAAGGACACCATCGGCAAGCCGCGCACCGACCGCTATTCGGCCTCGAAGGGGATCGCCGGCCTGCGCCGCGCGCAAGCGGCCTACTACGCGCGCCGTTTCGGCGTGAAGCTCAATCCCGAGAGCCAGGTTGTAGCCACGCTCGGCTCGAAGGAGGGCTTTGCCAACGTCGCCCAGGCGATCACCGCGCCGGGTGACGTCATTCTGGTGCCCGACCCGAGCTACCCGATTCATGCGTTCGGCTTCCTGATGGCCGGCGGCGTGATCCGTTCGGTGCCGTCGGAGCCGACCCCGGACTTCTTCTCGACCCTGGAGCGGGCGATCCGGCACTCGATCCCAAAGCCGCTCGCCGTGGTGGTCTGCTATCCGTCCAATCCCACCGCCTATGTCGCCGACCTCGACTTCTACCGGGAGCTGGTGCCGTTCGCGAAGAAGCACGGCATCTTCGTGCTGTCCGATCTCGCCTATGCCGAGGTCTATTTCGACGGCCACCCGCCGCCGTCGGTGCTGCAGGTTCCGGGCGCGATGGATATCGCCGTCGAGTTCACCTCGATGTCGAAAACCTACTCGATGCCGGGCTGGCGCATCGGCTTCGCGGTCGGCAACGAGCGCATCATCGCCGCGCTGGCACGGGTGAAATCGTATCTCGACTACGGCGC
>DASSJW010000664.1:0-6137 GCA_035690995.1 Xanthobacteraceae bacterium | reverse complement strand
GGCGCACGCGTCGAGAGCGGCTATCGGTTCGCGACCTATTACGGCGGGATCACGCCCTACGCGGCGATCCAGGCGCAAAGCTTCCGCACGCCGACTTACAGCGAGACCGATGTCAACGGCGGCGGGTTTGCGCTCGGCTACAACGGCCGCACCGCGACCGACACCCGCAGCGAGCTCGGCGCCCGCTTCGACCGCCTGCTGGCGCTCAATCCCAATGCGGTGCTGGCGCTGCGCGCGCGGCTCGCCTGGGCGCATGACTGGGTGAGCGATCCGACCCTTGCCGCCGTATTCCAGACGCTTCCCGGCGCGAGCTTCATCGTCAACGGCGCCACGCCCGCGAAGAACTCCGCGCTGGCCTCCGCCGGCACCGAGCTTCGGCTCGCCAATGGCATCTCGCTCCTCGGCAAGTTCGACGGCGAGTTCGCATCCCGCTCCTCGACCTATAGCGGCACCGGGACGATCCGCTACGCGTGGTGAGTGAGGTAACTTTGCCGCTACTCGCGGCCAACCACGGCCGGCGCCTCCGGTACCGATACTTGCCGCCTGCGCGACTTCAGACAGGCACATAGACGGCGAGCGTGGCAGCCGGGACGCTTGTCCTCCAGAACCGCACCGCGCGGTGATAGCCGTCGAGCAGAACCGGTAGCCCTGAATAGTGACCAACGGTCATGGGGTCATCTGCGGTCGAGGCAGCCGCACCATATGCCGCATAGCGGGCATGATCCTGGTGAAGTGGTCTGACCGGATCGGCCTCGATCCATTCCTTGAAGGTCACCTTCAGGTGTTCGAGGCTCGAAACGTCGCGGACGAAATACGGGAGCACGTAGACCGCCGCGAGTTCGTCTTTACTCCAAAGGACAGGATTAAAGTGGGGGATGCCAATTATATATCGGTTGAAATATTTGCCCCTCACTCGGTCAAACTGGTCAATCAGAAGGTAGTGTTCCGCCTTACCCAGTTCGTCGAACGGCACCCTTTGAGCCAGTTTCTCTTTCAAGTCCTGGACACCTGGCCCTTGGTACAGATGGCCATGGCCCCACGACAATAGCTCTGAGTATGCCCATCGAGCGCGGACATAGTCCGCGGTAACTTCGCCCGGCATTATGCGTCTCCTCTGGTCGTTGTTTTTCATCCTATCAGCGAGCGTTGCCCAGTTCCGCACCGCTATTTGGAACGCCGTCCGCCGGAGGGGCAAGTCCGACAGGAACGCTACCGAGCATCCGGGCCCTGTCAGACCTGATGCCGTCAAAGCTGCGCCGAACCGGCCGCGATGACTCCAAGCAAAGTGTTTGGTTGACCGTGGTATTCGCCTAACATGCGATCGGGCGGCCCGCTCCATGCGCTGTCCTTGTCATCGCAGCTGCCCGAGGGGGATCGACGTGGGATTCCAGAGCCGATGAATCCCGAGCAGGGAGGCGTTCCCGATCCCAGGGAAGAGCATGGCAGTCTGCTGCTGCTCGTACTGCTGGCATGCGTCGTGGGTGCTGGCGCAGGTGCGATCGGCACGCTGTTCCGCCTTAGCCTGGAGCACGCGGACGCGTGGCGCGACGCGCTGATCGGCTGGGCCCACGTCGCACCCATCGTGGGCTTCGTGCTCGTGACCGCCGGCTGCGCAAGCGCCGTGGCGCTGGCGGCCTGGCTGGTGCGACGCTTTTCGCCGGAAGCGTCGGGCAGCGGAATTCCTCACGTCGAAGCGGTATTGCGCCAGGATGTGCCCCCCGCGCCCCTGAGTGTATTGCCGGTGAAATTCTTCGGCGGGCTGCTCGCGATCGGGTCCGGGCTGGCGCTCGGCCGCGAAGGCCCGAGCGTACAGATGGGCGCGATCGTCGCCCACCTGACGGGAACGCTGGCAAAGCGCAAATGGCCGGATGCCAGGTCGCTGATCGCGGCCGGCGCCGGGGCGGGCCTCGCGGCCGCCTTCAACGCGCCGACCGCCGGCGCAGTGTTCGTTTTGGAGGAGCTGGTGCGGCGATTCGAACCCCGGATGGCGATCGCCGCGCTGGCGGCATCGACCGGTGCGATCTTCGTGTCGCGCATGCTGTACGGAGATGCGCCGGACTTCCATGTCGGTCCGTTGGCTTTCGCCAGCGCCGCCACGATCCCCCTTTATGTCGCGCTGGGCGCCGTCGCCGGACTGTTGGCAGTCGGTTACAACCGCGCGATCCTCGGGGCGATCGCGGCGGCCAATGACTTGCGGCGTTGGCCGCTCGACCTGCGCGCGGGAGCGATCGGGGCCGCGGTCGGCGCGTTGGCATGGTTTGCACCCGACCTGGTCGGCGGCGGCGACCCGCTCACGCAGCGCGCGCTCAATGGCGGCGGCACGCTCGCCGTGCTGCCGCTCATTCTCCTGCTTCGGTTCGGACTGGGTGCGGTATCGTATGCGGCGGGCACGCCGGGCGGCCTGTTCGCGCCGCTTCTGGTCATCGGCGCGCAGCTCGGACTATGCTTCGGCCTGCTGTGCCGCATGGCGTTTCCCGAGCTCGGCATCGCGCCGCAAGGATTTGCGGTGGTGGGGATGGCGGCCTTCTTTGCGGGCGTGGTGCGCGCCCCGTTGACCGGCATCACGCTCGTGGTCGAGATGACCGCCAACGTCACCATGCTGCTGCCGATGCTGGGGGCATGCTTCGTGGCCATGCTGGTGCCGACGCTGCTGCGCGATCCCCCCATTTACGACTCGTTGCGGGAGCAAGGCTTGCGACGCGACGGCACCCGCTGAACCGGAGCCTCGAGGTATAACCTGGTGCGGTGAATTTGAAGTTCCTGCTATTGCAGCCGCAAGCCTGTTTAGGAATTTCAAATCCAAAGACCGCACGAGAACATAAAGTTGCTAGTGTCCCTTTGATTCCGAAGTTCGCATCAGAGGGCGGCCGCAAGGGTGCGCGAACTTCGCGATCGGGACACCAGCTGGAGCTTTCGCCATGACTCCCTTCGCGACCGCCTGGCAATGGCTGCGCGGGACGCTGCACGGGCGCGGCGTCGAACTGCGGCTGTGCCTGCGCATGACGATCGCAGCCACGGTGAGCCTGGCGGTCTCGCACCTGCTGAACCTTCCCCTCGCGCTGTGGACGGTGCTGACGGCGGTGATCCTGACGCAGATGAGCGTCGGCAGATCGCTTAAGGCCACGATCGACTATTTCGTCGCCACCGTCGGCGGCGCCGCCTATGCCGGCGCGGTGGGAGCGCTCATTCCGCACGGCAACGAAGTTGCGTTGTTGGGGGCTCTCGCCCTCGCCGTCGCGCCCGCGGCCCTGCTGGCAGCGATAAATCCGCGCTTCAGCGCCACGCCGTTCACTGCCGTCATGGTGTTCCTGGCCCCGTTCATCACCCATACCGGCCCGATCGCCTCCGCCTTCGAGCGCGTCATCGAGGTGGCGATCGGCGGCATCATCGGCCTCGTGGTGTCGTTGGTGGTGTTTCCGGCCCGTGCGCATGATCTGGCGATCGAGGGCTCCGCCAATATGCTCGATCTGATCAGGCGGTTGCTGCCCGAACTGTTCGCCGGCTTTTCCCGCGGACTGGACGAGCAGACCCTGCGACACATGCAGATCAGCATCGGCGAGGCGTTCGTGCGACTTGACGCGGTGGCGGCCGAAGCCCGGCATGAGCGGATGACCCGCCTTGCCGCCGAGCCTGACCAGGGACCATTGCTGCGCACGTTGCTGCGGCTGCGGCACGATCTGGTGATGATCGGCCGGGCCGCGGTCGAGCCGTTGCCCGAGCCGTTCCGGACGCGGCTCGCGCCTTGGCTCACGCGTATCGCAGAGAACACCGACGAATTTCTGCATGCGAGCGCCGCCGCGTTGCTGGCGCGCCGCCCTCCGCCGCCACTCGCTGCGCTCGAGGCCGCGCTCGATGGCTTCGCTGCCGAAATGGCGGCGCTGCGCCACGAGAGTTTGACGCGAAACCTGCCATTGGAATGCGTGGAGCGCATCTTCGCACTCGGTTTTGCGCTCGAGCAGATGCACCGCAATCTCAACGATCTCGCGCGCTGTGTCGGCGAGTTTGCCCCACCGCACGCAGCACATCCGACCATGGCACCAGCCGCGAAACCGTTACCGCGATGAGTCGTATCCCGTTGAACCGAACCAGGCGCAGGCGACCGACACAGCGCTCCCGTCCTGCTCGCCGTCTCAACTGATGAGTGGTTGAAAGCGCCCCGGCGGCGACGCGTCTAGCTCGGACCAATCGAGCTCTTCCTGGAGGCGATGAAAGACTTCGTCGCCGATGCCCCGCCGGGCGCGCAGACGATGCAGCGCCTGCCGCTGGGCATTGATCGCCTGCAACCGAAGCCGATCGTATTCCGTGGCCGCTTGCGGCGCGCTCTCGTCGCCGGCCGTGGTGCGCGCGGCCTGGTATTGGTCGCGCAACGCGGCCGCGGCCGGAGAGGTATCGCCATCGAGCGAATCAAGCGCCGCCTGCATGATCGCAACCCGCGCCGCCGAAAGCTCCCGCTCCACCTTGCCGTCGTCCTTGAAATCCAGCACATGCAAAAGCGGCCGCAGCGTGAGGCCCTGGATGACCAGCGTTCCCAGCACAACGCAAAAGGCGCACAGCACGATCAGGTCGCGTCCGGGGAAGTCCAAAGGCAAGGCAAAGGCGGTAGCCAGGGTCACGAGGCCGCGCATGCCGCTCCAGGATACCAAGATGGCGCCGCGCGGGTCGCGCGCGCCCAGATCGGCATGAAACCAGCGCCGCGCTGACTCGATCACGACGCGATAGGCGGCAATCCAGGCGATCCGGGTTGCGATCACGACGCCCAGCACGCTCAACCCGAACAGCAGCGAGCCCCAGCGTTGCGATTCGGACAATCGCTCGATGATGTGGCGCGCCTGCAGGCCCATCAGGACGAAAGCGAGCACGTTCACCACGAAGATGGCGGTTTCCCAAACCGAATAGGAGCTGATCCGCAGGCGCGCGCTCGACCGTCGCGGCACCGCTTGCGCGAGCGCCATGGCGTAGATCACCACGGTGATAATGGGCGAGAGCGTTAGCCGCTCGGCGACGAGCCAGACGGCGAAGGTGCTGACGAATTGCAGAACGGTGCTGCTCGCCGCCTCGCGGATACGCGAGGTGAGGATGAGGTACAGCCGGGCCAGGACATAGCCGGCAACCAGACTGCCGGCGGCCGACAACAGGATGAGCGGCCCGTCGCTCGCCAGCGAGAATGAGCCCACCGCCATGGCGACCGCTGCACGGTAGATCAGCAGCGCGGTGGCATCGTTGAGCAGACTTTCGCCCTGGAGCACGGCACCAATGCGTTGCGGCAGGCTCAACTCCTTCAGCACCGCGGTCGCCGCGGCGGCGTCGGGAGGGGCGACGATCGCGCCAAGCGCGATCGCGGCGGCGAGCGGGAGCCCGGCGAAGCGCCAGCCGAGAAACGCAACCGCCGCGGTGGTCAGCACGACCGCGAATACCGCGAGCGAGACCACCGGTATCACGTTGCGCCGCAGCTCCTGGGGCGAGGTGTCGAACGCCGCGTCGAGCAGAGCCGGAGCCACGAACAGCGCCAGGGCGAGGTCAGGCTCGATGCGGATATCGGGTGCGAACGGCAGGAAGGCGATACCGGCGCCGGCGATGGCCAGCAGCGAGGGGTACGGCACGCGCAAGCGCTCCGCCGCAGCGGTCAGCACCACGGCTGCGAACAGGAGGACCAAAATCCATTCGAAAAGAATCATGACCGACTTTCTCTGGCGCTGAACTCTACCCGCTCGGGTAAAATGATAGCGAATCTCCGTGCTCGCCAATCCTCGCATACCGCTCCGACACCATTGATGATGCCTTGCCCGATGCTCATCCGACGCGACGGCATTCCGACGAAAAAAATGCAAAGGCGCAGGGGAACCATTGCCCTGACGAAGCGTTTGCCGGCTGGGGATAGCCCGGTGTCATCACTGGGCAAATTGGGGGCGACATCTATGCACATATCCGACGCAGACTATTTCCGTCACCAATCGGCGACCTGCCTGCGGCTCGGGCAGTCCTGCAGGGATCTTGTCGTCGCGCGCCGGTTGTTCAGCATGGCCGGCGAGTTCAAGAGCAAGGCGGCCGAGATGGACGCTGGCCTGCAGACAATGACCGTCCCGGCAATCGACCCAGGCCACGAGACAGCGCCCGATTAGACGGGACGTTCTGCAATC
>DASSJW010000663.1:0-2692 GCA_035690995.1 Xanthobacteraceae bacterium | reverse complement strand
GTTGCTGTTGTTCTACGCCGCGGGCACCGCCGTGCTCACCTGGTACATCCTGTCCGGCCGCAACGTCGCCCGCCTGCGTCCATCGCCGCTGCGCTGGCCGCTGTTTCGCGACATCCTCGGCGTCGGCGCGGTCGCGGCCGTGACGTCGGTGCAGACCAACGTGATCATCGCGCTGGCAACCGCCTTGGTTGCCGCCGCCGGCGGCGCCGCAGCCGCCGCGGGATACGGCACGGCGGCGCGGCTGGAATACTTGCTGGTGCCGCTCGTGTTCGGGCTCGGCGCGCCGCTGGTGGCGATGGTCGGCACCAATATCGGCGCCGGCCAACGCGCGCGGGCGCTTCGCATCGCCATGGCCGGCGGCGCGGTGGCGTTCGCCGCCACCGAAGCCATCGGTGTCGCCGCGGCGGTCTGGCCGCAGGCGTGGATCGGTCGGTTCAGCACCGACCCGCACGTGCTGGCGACCGGGACGACCTATCTGCGCATCGTGGGACCGACCTATGGGTTCTTTGGGCTCGCGCTCGCGCTTTATTTTGCTTCGCAAGGCGCGGGGCGATTGTTCTGGCCGTTATCGGCCGGCTTTTTGCGCATGCTGGTGGCGATCGGCGGCGGCTGGCTTGCGCTGCGTGCCACCGGCTCGTTGCTCTGGCTGTTCGCCGCCCTCGCGCTCGGGCTCTTTCTGCATGGCATGACCCTGCTGGTCGCGATCGGCTCCGGCGCCTGGTTTCGTCGCCCGGCTCCCGGTCCCTCTGCGGTCGTCTCCTGACTTCAACGGAGCTCATCTGATCGAGCGCCTGGAGCATGGCACGCGATAGTGCCGTGCTATACTGGCGTTTCGGATAGGTGGGAGGAATGCCCGTGGACCAGAACGTCATCCGTCTCTACGACCGCTTCACCCATGGCGGCATGAACCGTCGCGACTTTCTCGACCGCCTGACCGAGCTCGCGGGCTCGACCGCGGCGGCGGTCGCGCTTCTGCCGCTGCTGCAGAACAATTACGCGCAAGCCGCGATCGTGGCGCCGGACGACGGCAGGCTGGTCAGCGAGCGCGTCTCCTACGAGTCGCCCAAGGGCAGGATCAACGGCTATCTCGTGCGCGCCAAAGCGAAGGGCAAGCGGCCGGCGGTGATCGTCATCCACGAGAACCGCGGCCTCAACCCGCATATCGAGGACGTTGCGCGCCGCCTGGCGGTCGAGGGCTATCTCGTGCTGGCGCCCGACCTCTTGTCGGTCAACGGCGGCACGCCGCCCGAGGAAGACAGGGCGCGCGAGCTGCACCAGAAAACCGAGCGCGAGGACATGATCGCGGCGGCGCTGGCCGCCATCCCGTTCATGCAGAAGCACGCGGAATCGACCGGCAAGGTCGGCGCCATCGGGTTCTGCTTCGGCGGCGGGGTGGTCAACCGCATGGCCGCCGGAAACCCCGACCTCGGCGCCGCCGTGCCCTATTACGGCACGCAGATCCCGGTCGAGATGGTGCCGGCGATCAAGGCGCCGCTGCTGCTGCAATACGCGGAGAACGACGAGAACATCAACAAGGGCATCGGCTCCTACGAGACCGCGCTCGCCGCCAACAACAAGAAATACGCCATCTACATTTATCCCGGCACGCAGCACGCCTTCAACAACGACACCGGCACCGCGCGCTACAACAAGGCGGCGGCCGAGTTGGCCTGGAGCCGCACGCTTACCTTCTTGGCCGAGCATCTGGGCGCGCCGCCGAAGGCAAGCTAGGCGGGGCGCGGCAACGCACGCTCGCGGCCGGATTGAGCGGCCGGGCGACGCTTAAGCGCACGACCGTTCCGGCCTGCGCCGAGCCCCACACACCGGCGCGCCCGGCTGCCCCTTCGCGAACCGAGGCACCGATCGATCGCGCATGCGATGGACACCATGCGCTCCAACGGTGCCCCGGGCCGCGAAGTCAGATTTTATCTACGTTATGTATTTATCTATTGACTACGGCGCGAAGCTATGCTATAGAGATTCCCATCCTCGCTCCTGAGGGGCGTCTCCGGAGACGATCCTGACGGCGGAGCGGGGAGTGGCGTCCCGCGGCGGCGGCGCGAAACCGCATCGCGGGAGGTCCGGGATCCCGTCCGCCAGGCCTTCGTGGCTTGGCGCCGACACATCGCTGGCGGCTCCGGTGTCCCACTGCCGGCGACGGCAGCATGGGTCCCCGACCGAAAATCGCCACGGTGGAGCGCCGAGAGGGGTCCCGGTCGCACCGGGACAGGTCCGCGCCTCGCAAGCGCGGGCGTCGCGCCTCGCAAGCGCGACAGAACGAAGAGTGCGCCTGTCGGCGCTCCACCCGCCCCTCATCAGGGGCCGGACCGGCCGCTGTCGCCACGGCGATGGGCTCAAGCCCGCCGCAGCGTCAGTCAAGCCGGCGGAGATGCGGCGACAAGCGAAGGGACAAAAGAGAAAAGGCAAGGCAAGGACCGGGACGCAGACATGCGCCGCCGGAACGAGAGGTGCTGCGCGGTAGAAGCCGCGAAGCGGGCTGTTTGACATCGTGAAGAAGGACGAAGGGAGCGGGGACCTGGCGCCCGGCGCGCTCATGCGCCGGCGCGGGGCCGGCGGGCCCGCTTCTTGGGCGGCGCCAGCATCTCGATGAGCGCAGTCGCCGTGCGCAGCAGCCGCGCATCGCGGCCGGGTCCGCCGACGAGCTGCACCCCGATGGGAAGTCCGCCCTCGC
>DASSJW010000662.1:0-2548 GCA_035690995.1 Xanthobacteraceae bacterium | reverse complement strand
GATGTCCGGGCGGTGCAGCGCGCGCTCGCTCGCCTCGGATACGATCTGCAGGGGACCGGCAATTTTGGCGCCAACACCCAGGCTGCCGTCGCCGATTTCCAGGCCAGGCATGCGCTCGAAGTGGATGGAGAAGTCGGTCCGGCAACCGCCGCGGCGATCGCGGCTGCACCGGCGCCGTGCCCAGCCCCCACGCCGCGGCCCGACGTGCCGACTGGCGGCGCGGGTCCGCTTCCATCTCTCTCGCCGCCGCCTGCGCCATCGGCATCCCCCGCTCCATCTACGGCACAGCTGGCGCTCGCCGCTCGTCTCGGAGATCGCACCCTGCGGATCGGGGATGCCGGCGACCTCGTCCGGGCGTGTCAGATTGCGCTCACCCAGCTCGGCTACGACCTGAAGGGGAGCGGCAATTACGGCGTGAACACGCAGAGCGCCGTGGTGGATTTTCAGCGACAGCATAACCTCGAAGTGGATGGGGAGATCGGTCCGGAAACCGCCCGCGCGATTGACGCGGCGGCGCCGGCGGCCCGAGCCGACATCGCACAAGATGGCGCGCCGACGCCGGCACCGCCGCCGCTGCCGCCGCCGGTGGCGCCGCCCTCGTCGTCCTCGGATGGCCGCCCCGCGGCACCGACGCTTGCCGCACTGCTCGGAGATCGCGCCCTGCAGATCGGGGATGAAGGCGATCTCGTCCGCGCGTTTCAGTTCGCCCTCGCGAAGCTCGGCTACGATCTCAAAGGCACCGGCACGTTCGGTGGTGCCACCGATACGGCGGTGACCCATTTCCAGCAGGCGCACGGTCTTGAGATCGATGGCGAGCTCGGCCCGGAAACCGCCGCGGCCATCGACGCCGCCATCGCGCGCCTCGCCGACCCGAGCGCGCCCGAGATTCGCGTGCCGCATGTCCAGGCCGTCGAAGCCGGCCAGCCCATCTGGCTGCTCGAAGGGTTGAAATGGCTCAACACCGAGGAGGAGCCCGGAGCCGCCAGCAACCCCGATATCCTGCGATGGGCGCGCGAGGAAGGTGGCCCCATCGCCAAGACGTATAAGGACGATTCCATCCCCTGGTGCGCGCTCTACGCCAACATGGTGCTGACCAAGGTGGGCCTGCAGGGCACCGAGACGTTATGGGCGCTCGATTGGTCCAACTGGGGCACCAAGCTCGCCGGCCCGGCAGTCGGGGCGTTCGCGCCGATGAAGCGCAACGGCGGCGGCCACATCGCGATCGTCGCCGGCCGCGACCAGCATGGCAATCTGATGTGCCTCGGCGGCAACCAGAGCGATGCGGTCAACATCAAGCCTTTCCCCGCCGATCGGCCGCTGAGTTTCCGCTGGCCGAAAGAAGCGCCACCGCCGGCGAGAACCGGATTTGCCACGCTTCCAGTGGTGCGATCCGACGGCTGCGTGTCGCGTCGCGAGGCGTGAGCCGGCGGCGCGCACCGGCATGCGCGCCTGCAAGCGGTTGTCTTTGAATTCAAGCGCAAGAACCGGAACGACAAACGCCGCGGAGCGCGCTCCTATGGCGGCTCGAATTGTTCAGGAGGAATGATCATGAGCTTCCGTATCACCGGCCTGCCGGCCGAGCGTTTCGCCCATCTCTTCGCCCTCTCCGACGAGCAACTGGCAGCGCAAGGCGCCGTCCGCCGGATCGCCGACGGGCGCGTGCCCGGCTATCCTTGCCGCGTCAGCCTTACGGATGCCCGCGAAGGCGACGAGCTCATCCTCGTCAACTACGAGCACCACGGGGTGAACTCGCCCTATCGCATGCGCTTTGCGATCTATGTCCGCGAGGACGAGACCACCTACGATGCGATCGATGAGGTGCCTGCGCAGCTGCGCACGCGCACGCTCGCGGTTCGCGCCTTCGACCACGACGCCATGATGGTCGGATGCGAGATGGTCGACGGTCGCGAGCTCGAGGCGGCGATCGGGCGACTGTTCGCGAACGCGAAGGCGGCGTACCTGCAGGTCTACTTCGCCGTTCCGGGCTGCTATGCCGCCCAGGTCGAGCGGGCTTGAGCGGACACCGAAATCAACCGGCCGGTCGCTTGGATCGGGCTCCCTGGCATCGCGCGTCGCGGCGGCCGCGTCCGGTCCAAGAGAGCACGCCACCGCGCGCGCTGCCGCCAGCCAGGTCCAGACCCGTCGATTGCCCGTCATCGGAGCGTCGGATACGCTCGAATGCGGGTATCGGCGGGAGAGGTTGGTGAACGAGCGTTCCGGTGAACCTGGCATCCTGCTGGCGGCGCTGCCGCCGACACCGGGACAGCGCCGGCTCGCGCTTGCGATCGTGCTGGCTCTGCTCGTCGCCTTCGTGGTGATGCTGCCATTCGCCCGGATGGAGCTCGCGCCGCTGAATTCCTTCGTTCCGACCATTCAGATGGCGCTGCTGATCAATGATCTGTTCACGTCGGCGCTGCTGTTTGCTCAGTTTTCGGTCGCGCGCGAGCGCGCCATCCTGGTGCTCGCCGGCGGCTATCTTTTCACCGCGCTGATCACGATTCCGCACGCGCTGACTTTTCCCGGCGCGTTCGCGCCGACCGGTCTGCTC
>DASSJW010000661.1:0-8063 GCA_035690995.1 Xanthobacteraceae bacterium | reverse complement strand
TGGAGACGATGCCGACCTTGCGGACGCAATAGGGCGCGACCCGCACCAGCGGGCGGCCCCTGTCGGCCGCCGTGACGGCGGCATCGCGCGCCTTTTCGGTGACGGCGAACGGAATGATCTTGACCGTGGCGATCATCTCGCCGGCGACCACCGGCTTATAGGCCGGGAGCGTCGCGAAGGTGATGGACTCGTCGACCTGGTTGAGCCGATCGATGGGGTCCTTTTCGACCACCAGGATGCCGGCGCTCTCGGCGAACAGATTGGCCCGGCCGGTGAAGGCGCGATCGACGCGCACCCCCTCGCCCGCGACCGCCGCAGCGATCTCAGCCGCGGCCGCGTCCTCCGACACGTCGCCGGGCTCGATCCGCGCCACCACGATCTCGGCAATGCCGGCAGCCTGCAGCGCCGCGATCTCCGGCTTGCCGATCAGGGTGCCTTTCTTCAGCACCAGGCCGCTCTGGCGGATCGAATGCACCGCAACGCCGCCCTCGGCCTGCGCCACCGGCACCGCACCGAACTTCATGCCGCCTTCTCCGGAGACTTTCGCAACCGGGCCGTGATCTCGCCCATGATCGCCACCGCGATCTCGGAGGGCGACACCGCGCCGATGTCGAGCCCGATCGGCGCATGGATGCGCGCGAGCGCGGCGTCGGATACACCCTCACCCTTGAGCCGCTCGAGGCGACGCCCGTGCGTCTTCTTCGAACCGAGCGCGCCGATATAGAAGCAATCGCGCGCCAGCGCGTGGGTCAGCGCGGGATCGTCGATCTTGGGATCGTGCGTCAAGGCGACGAAGGCGGTGTAGCGATCGATGCCGAGCGGCGGCAGCGCAACGTCCGGCCATTCCGCGATCACCTTGACGTCGGGAAAGCGTTCGATCGAGGCAAAGGCGGTGCGCGGATCGACGATGGTCACGTCGTAGCCGAGCAGCTTGGCGATCGGCGCAAGCGCCTGGCTGATATGCACGGCGCCGGTGATGACGAGTTGCGTCGGCGGAACGTGGACGGTGAGGAAGACCTTGCCCCCGGGCGTTTCCTCCATTCCGCTCTTGCCGCTGCGAATCCGTTTCTCGATCAGGTCTTTGAGCGGGTCGCGCGCGACGTCGGCCGCCTTGACCAACCGCTGCTCGCCGCTGGCGACATCGGTGACCACGACCGCGGCGCGCCGCGCCGCGCGTTCGGCGTTCAATGCGCGAAGGATGTCGATTTTCATGGCTGCTCTTGGTGAATGGGCCCGTCGCGAATAGCGAATAGTCCATTCGCTACTCCCTATCCGCTCCGCATTCTAATCCACCTTCTCCACAAAGACGCGGATGGTGCCGCCGCAGGACAGCCCGACCTTCCACGCGGTTTCGTCGGCGACCCCGAATTCGAGCGTCTTGGGCTTGCCGCTCTCGATCACGTCGAGCGCTTCCGTCACCACCGCGCCCTCGACGCAACCGCCCGAGACCGAGCCCAGGAAATTGCCTTCATCGTCGATGACCAGGTTGGAGCCGACCGGCCGGGGCGCCGAGCCCCAGGTCTCGACCACCGTCGCCAGCGCCACTCCGCGCCCTTTCGCCCGCCACTCCTCAGCCGCCTTGAGGATGTCTTCGTCGCGCGCAAACATTTGTACCTCCATGGCTGCTTTCTCGGTCGTCGCCGGGATTTCGAGCCGGGCTGGTCGCACAGGAAAGCAAACTTCGATCACCTTAGATGGATCGTCGCCGCAGATCCGGCAACACCCGTCACGCCGCCTTCTCCAGCCACGCCTTCGGGTCGCCGGCGCGGCCGCCAGTGCCCGAAAGGGCGCGCACCAACTCGAGCATGGAATCCAGGTTGTGAATCGGCCGCAATTCGTCGACGTGGCGCACGAGGGTGCGGATGCCCTTGGCCTTGGCCTCGAAGCCGGAAAACCGCAGCAGGGGATTGAGCCAGATCAGCCGCCGACAGGATCGGTGCAGCCGGTCGATCTCGAAGGCCAGCCGGTCGTCGGGATCGCGCTCGAGCCCATCGGTGATCAGCAACACGATCGCGCCCTGGGTGAGCACCCGCCGCGCCCAGAGCTTGTTGAAGGCGTGCAGCGAGGTCGCGATGCGCGTGCCGCCGGACCAGTCCGCGACATTCGCTCCGACCGCGGCCAGGGCCTCGTCCGGATCCTTGGCCTTGAGCGCACGCGTGACGTTGGTCAGGCGCGTCCCGAACAGGAACGTATTGACGCGCTTGCGCGCATCGGTCACGGCGTGGAGAAAATGCAGGAACAGCCGCGTGTACTGGCTCATGGAGCCGGAAATATCGAGCAGCGCGACGATCGGCGGCGACTTGACGCGCGGCCCCAGATATTTGAGATCGATGACCGCACCACCGGCTTGCAAGCTCGCGCGCAGCGTGCGGCGCATGTCGACGCGATGACCGTGACGGTCGGGGGCAAGACGCCGGGTCTTCACCTCGTCGAGCGACAGCACCAGACGCTTGATCGCGTCCTTGGCGGCGACGATCTCCGCCGCTGTCATCTGCGCGAAGTCTTTCTTCTGGAGCACCTCGCGGTCGGACACGGTGAGGCGCGCATCGACATCGAGCTCCGGGGGCTTGCGCTCGCCTTCCCCGAGGTTTGCGAGCAGTGCCTCCTGCACGCGCTGGGCGCCCGGCGGCGGCTTCTCGTCCTCCCGCGGCGGCGCTTGCGGGAGCATGGCGGCCAGCAGCTTGTCGAGCGTGCCTCGCCGGCGAAAGAAGATGCGGAAGGCCTGGTCAAACAGAAGCGTGTGCTCGTGGCGCTTCACGAACACCGCGTGCAGCGTCCAGTAAAAATCGTCGCGGGTGCTGACTCCGGCCGCTTCGACCGCGGCCAGCGCATCGAGTACCGAACCGGGACCAACCGGAATGCCGGCCGCGCGCAAGGCGCGGGCGAAGTGCACGATGTTTTCCGCGAGGCGACCGGTTTCCTGGGCCATGACGCAGGCTTTCAATCCCTCACACCGAAGCGCCGGAGCCGGGGTGTCATCCGCGGGGCCACCTTCGTGCGCACTGGCGATGAAAGGCGGGCTCGCTCTCCTACTCCGCCGCCCTGATTTCTGCCCGCACCTCGTCGATCAGTTCTTTCGCCTTGGTGCCTTCGAGGCGCGCAATATCGTCCTGATACTTGAGCAGCACCCCGAGCGTGTCGGAGACGGTTGCCGGATCGAGCGCAACAACGTCAAGCTCGGCCAGCGCCGAGGCCCAGTCGAGCGTCTCGGCGACGCCCGGCGCCTTGAACAGGTCTTCCTTGCGCAGGGCCTGCACGAAATGCACGACCTGCTGCGACAGGGCCTTGCCGATACCCGGCACTTTCGCCCGCACGATCTGCAATTCGCGCGCGGCAACCGGATAGCCGACCCAGTGGTAGAGGCAGCGGCGCTTGAGCGCATCGTGGATTTCGCGCGTGCGGTTCGAGGTGATCACCACGATCGGCGGATGTGCGGTCTTCACGGTGCCGAGTTCGGGGATGGTGACCTGGAAGTCGGCGAGCACCTCCAGAAGAAACGCCTCGAATGCTTCGTCGGCGCGGTCGAGTTCGTCGATCAGCAGCACCGGTGCGCCCGCGGGATCGGGCTCGAGCGCCTGCAACAGCGGGCGCTTGATCAAAAAGCGCTCGGAGAACACGTCATGCTCGAGCCGCTCGCGGTCGTGGGTGCCTTCCGCCTCGGCGACGCGGATCGCAATCATCTGCGCGGCATAGTTCCACTCGTAGACCGCGGCCGAGACGTCGAGCCCTTCATAGCACTGCAGGCGGATGAGACGGCGCCCGAGCGTCGACGAGAGCACCTTGGCGATCTCGGTCTTGCCGACCCCGGCCTCGCCCTCGAGGAACAGCGGACGCTGCATCTTGAGCGCGAGAAAGAGCACGGTCGCGAGCGACCGGTCGGCGAGGTAATTCGCCGACGCCAGCAGGTCGAGCGTAGCGTCGATCGAAGCGGGGAGCGCGCGGGGCGCCGGCGTGGGGTCCATGAAGCCGAGCTTATAGCCCGTCATTGCCGGGCTTGTCTTGCCAAGAACGCAGACGGGGTCCGCAGGTCAGCCACGCGCCGCGGCAGGTCACGTCAGCGCGGCCTGCCAACCGACGGTCCCTGCTGAGGTCGTTGACGCCGCGTCCAAAAAGGCATCGCGCCGCCACGTCCGGTTGCGCGCCGGACGATGCTGCGGCTCACCCCACCGCCGCAGCGACCGCCCGCCGTGCCAGCACGCCGACGAGATGGGCGCGGTATTCGGCACTGCCGTGGATGTCGCTCGCCATGCCGTCGGCCGGGATGGTCAGGCCTTCGAGCGATTTCGCACCGAAGCGCTTCTTGAGCGCCTCCTCGAACGTCGGCACGCGGAACACGCCGCCGGCGCCCGCGCCGGTGACCGCCACGCGGATCTCCGAACTGCGCTTCGACACGAACACCCCGACCAGCGCATAGCGGGACGCCGGGTTCGGGAATTTCACGTAGGCCGCCTTGTTGACCTTCGGGAACTGCACCTTGGTGATGATCTCGTCGGGCTCGAGCGCGGTTTCGAACATGCCCTTGAAGAACTCGTCGGCGTGAATGCGCCGCTTGTTGGTGATGATGGTGGCGCCAAGCCCCAGGACGCCGGCCGGATAATCCGCGTTCGGGTCGTTGTTGGCGATCGAGCCGCCGATCGTGCCGCGATGGCGGACGGCGGGATCCCCGATCTTGCCGGCGAGATCGGCGAGGGCTGGAATTTGCTCCTTCACCACCGGCGAGGTCGCGACCTCGACGTGCGGCGTCATCGCGCCGATGATGAGCGAACGGCCGGTCATCTCGATGCCCTTCAGGCCTTCGACCTTCGACAGGTCGACGATATGTTTCGGCCCCGCCAGGCGCAGCTTCATCGTCGGGATCAGCGTGTGGCCGCCGGCCAGGAGCTTTGCCTCCTCCTCCTTGGCCAGCAGGCTCGCGGCTTGGCGCACGGTCGCGGGCCGGTGTTGGGTGAATGCGTACATCCTGATTGCTCCTATGCCGCTTGGCGTCTGCTGTTGACCTTCTGCAATGCCTGCCACACCGCCTGTGCGGTCGCAGGCATTGCCAAATCCTCGGTGCCGATCGCGTTGGTGATGGCGTTGATCACCGCCACCGGTGCAGCGATCGCGCCCGCCTCCCCGCAACCCTTGATGCCGAGCGGGTTCGAAGGCGATTTCGTCGTGGTCATGTCGACCTTGAGCGTCGGCAGATTGTGCGCCCGCGGCATGCAGTAATCCATGAGCGAGCCGGTGACCAACTGACCGTCCTTGTCATAGACCACGCCTTCGAGCAGCGCCTGGCCGACACCCTGCGCGATCCCGCCGTGGACCTGACCCTCGACGATCATCGGATTGATGACGGTGCCGAAATCGTCGACCGCCGTCCACGCAACGATCTCGCTTTCCCCGGTCTGGGGATCCACCTCGACCTCGCAGATATGGCAACCGGCGGGAAAGGTGAAGTTGACCGGATCGTAGAACGCCCCCTCCTTCAACCCGGGCTCAAGCTCCGCGCCGACGAATTTGTGGGCGATATAGGCGTTGAGCGCGACGTCGCCCCAGGCCGCCGACTTGTCGGTGCCGGCAACCGTGAACTTGCCGTCCTGGAACACGATGTCGCCCTCCGCCGCCTCGAGAAGATGCGCGGCGACCTTCTTGGCCTTGGCTTCGATCTTGTCCAGCGCCTTCACGATCGCGGAGATGCCGACTGCGCCCGAGCGCGAGCCATAGGTGCCCATGCCGAATTGCACCTTGTCGGTGTCGCCGTGCACGATGCTGACATTGTCGATCGCGATGCCGAGCCGTTCGGCGACCACCTGTGCGAAGGTGGTTTCGTGCCCCTGGCCATGCTGGTGACAGCCGGTAAGGACCTCGACCGAGCCGGTCGGGTTGACCCGCACCTCCGCCGATTCCCAAAGCCCGACCCCGCAGCCGAGCGAGCCCACCGCCTGGCTCGGCGCAATCCCGCAGGCCTCGATATAGGTGGAAATGCCCACGCCGCGCAGTTTGTCATGGCGGGCGGATTCGCGCTTGCGCTTGCCGAAGCCGTCGTAGTCGGCGATCTCCAGCGCCTTCTTCAGCGAGGCGTGATAATCGCCGGCGTCATAGTTCATGATCACCGGAGTCTGATGCGGAAATTTCTTGATGAAGTTCTTCTTGCGCAGATCGGCTGGATCCACGCCCATCTCGCGGGCACCGACCTCCATCAAGCGCTCGACCACGAACGTCGCCTCCGGCCGCCCGGCGCCGCGATAGGCGTCGACCGGCACGGTGTTGGTGTAGACGGCGTCGACCTCGCAATAGATTGCCGGGATGTCGTATTGGCCCGAAAGCAATGTGCCGTAGAGATAAGTCGGCACCGACGATGAGAACGTCGACATATAGGCGCCGAGATTGGCGATGGTCTTGACGCGCAGACCCGTCGCGCGGCCTTCGACGTCGAACGCCATCTCTGCATGGGTGACATGGTCGCGGCCATGGGCGTCGGTAAGGAACGCTTCCGAACGGTCCGACACCCATTTCACCGGCCGGCCGATCTTACGCGCCGCCCAGAGACAGACCACCTCCTCCGGATAGATGAAAATCTTCGAACCGAAGCCGCCGCCGACGTCGGGCGCGATCACCCGCAGCTTGTGCTCGGGCGCGATCCCGACGAACGCGGAAATAACCAGCCGCGCGACGTGCGGATTCTGCGTCGTGTTCCAGAGCGTGAGACCGTCGGTGCCGGAATCGTATTCACCGATGGCGGCGCGCGGCTCGATCGCATTGGGCGCCAGCCGATTATTGATGAAGTCGAGGCGGGTGACGTGGTGTGCCGCGTTGAACGCGCCCTCCGCGGCCTTCTGATCTCCCAGGTGCCATTGATAGATGGTGTTGCGCGCCGCGACCTCGTGGATTTGCGGCGCGCCCTCCGCCTGCGCCTTGGCCGGGTCGGTCACCGCGGGCAGCGTCTCGTAATCGACATTGATCTTCTCGGCCGCATCCTTGGCCTGTGCCAGCGTCTCGGCGACGATCACGGCGACCGCGTCGCCGACGTGATTCGCCATCCCATGCGCGAGCGCCGGATGCGGCGCCATCTTCATTTGCGAACCGTCTTTGGACTTGATCATCCAGCCGCAAATGAGGTTGCCGACCTTATCGCCGGCGAGCTCGGCGCCGGTCAGAATCGCAAGCACGCCGGGCGCTTTGGCCGCGGCCCCGCTGTCGATCGCCCTGATCCTGGCGCGGGCATGCGGCGAGCGAAGGAAATAGGCGCAGCATTGCCCCGGACGATTCACGTCGTCGGTGTAGTGGCCCTTGCCCGTAACGAACCGTTGGTCCTCTTTGCGGCGCACCGCCGCACCGATCCCGGTGGCGCTCATGGCCGTCTCCTCCCTGGATGACGCCCTTCGCTCAGTTATTCGTCATGACGCCGGTTGTGATTGTCCCTTCCCCATCGCCTTGGCGCCGGCCGCAATCGCCTTGACGATGTTGTGGTAGCCGGTGCAACGGCAGAGATTGCCCTCGAGCTCATGACGAATGGTGGGATCGTCGAGCTCGTTGCCCTTCCGGTTCACCATGTCCACGGCGGTCATGATCATACCGGGGGTGCAATAGCCGCACTGCAGCCCGTGATGCTCGCGGAAGGCTTCCTGCATCGGATGCAGCGGGCCGCTCGGCTCGGCGAGGCCTTCGATGGTGGTGACGTTGGCGCCCTCGAGCTGCCACACAAAGACGGTGCAGGCTTTGACCGCCTTGCCGTCGACATGGACTACGCAGGCGCCGCACTGTGACGTGTCACAACCCACATGGGTGCCGGTGAGCCGCAGGTGCTCACGCAGGTATTGCACCAGAAGGGTGCGCGGATCGACGTCACCGGTGACGGCTTTGCCGTTCACCGTCAATGCGACGGCGGACATGGCTTTCCTCCTCAAGATCCGGCCAAAGGCCTTGTTTTTCGCACCGACGGGCGGGGCCGGCGGCCGAACGGGTCAAAATCGGGTCGTTCTGAGCATTTTCTGTAGGATCACAGCCCTACTTTGGCAACCCTCCAATAAAGCAAACATTGAACGGACAAACACAATTTTCCCGATTGGCAAACCGTAAAA
>DASSJW010000660.1:0-2251 GCA_035690995.1 Xanthobacteraceae bacterium | reverse complement strand
CGCGGCGCTGGGCATCGCGGCGATCGGCTCCTTCGTGGCGGGCACGCTCGGCGTTATCGTGATGACGTTCTTCGCGCCAGCCATCGCCGCGGTGGCCATCCGCTTTGGACCCCCTGAGAACTTTGCCCTGATGGTGCTCGGCGTTATCTGCACGCTCTATATGATCGGCGGCTCGTTGGTGAAGGGCGTGCTGATGGTGGCGCTCGGATTCCTCACCGCGGCGATCGGCATCGACGTGGTCAACGGGCGCGAGCGCTTCACCTTCGGCTCGATCGACCTCTCCGCGGGCATCGAGCTGTTGGCTGTCGTCATCGGGCTGTTCGGCGTGACCGAGGTTCTGAGCAACGTCGAGAGGATCGTCAAAAGCACCGTGGTGACCGACCGCATTCGCGGCCTGTGGCCGACGCTCGCTGACTGGCGCGCGTCGTGGCGGCCGATGCTTCGCGGCAGCGGGCTTGGATTCTTCCTGGGCCTGGTCCCCGGCGGCGGGCCGGTCACCGCGTCGTTCATGTCCTACGCCTTGGAGAAGCGCATATCCGCGCACCCCGAGCGATTTGGAAAAGGCGCCATCGAAGGCGTTGCCGGTCCGGAATCGGCCAACAACGCCGCCGTCGCCGGCAGCATCATCCCGGTCCTTTCGCTCGGCATCCCGGGCAATCCGGTGACCGCGCTGCTGCTCGGCGCCCTGGTGATCCAGGGCATCCAGCCCGGCCCGCTGTTCATCACCCAGCGTCCGGACCTGTTCTGGGGGATCGTCGCCAGCATGTATGTAGGCAACGTGTTCCTGCTGCTGCTCAATCTTCCGTTGGTCGGGCTGTGGGCCCAGCTCTTGCGCATTCCGTATCGCGTGCTGTTTCCGATCGTGCTCCTGCTCTCCGTGGTGGGCACCTATTCGGCGAACAAGAACGTCTTCGACCTGTGGGTCATGCTCGGCTTCGGACTCCTGGGCTATGTGCTGCACAAGCTGAAGTACGACCTTGCGCCATTCGTCATCGCCCTGGTGCTCGCGCCGCTGCTCGAGCAATCCCTGCGTCAATCGTTGGCGATGTCGCCCGACGGCGCTATGATCTTCCTGCAACGTCCGGGGACCGCGCTGATGCTGACGGCTTGCGCGGTTCTCGTCGCCTTGATGTTCCGTCGCGCAAAAAAATCTTAAGGGATGGAGCCCATGAAGAGTGCAATTGCTTTGGCACTGCTTTCCGCCCTGCTTGCAACGCCGGCCGCAGCCCAAAGCGGTGACCCGAAGGCGGAACTCGCCAAGCTCAAGCCGAAAGATTTCCCGACCGGCCCGATCGAGTACACGGTGGTCTATCCCGCCGGCGGCGGCATGGACGTCACCGCGCGATTGCTTGCCAAGTACGTGGAGAAGTGGAGTGGCGACAAGATCGTCGTCAACAATCGCACCGGCGGCGCCGGAATGGTCGGTCACGCCTATCTCGCCACGCAGGCGAAGCCCGACGGATACACGGTCGGCGTCGTCGCAAACCTGCTGTGGGGCGACGCGATGCTGCGCGCGCAGGGCCGCTGGGCCTACACCGATCTTGAGCCGATCGCCTACTTGAATTCCGATCCGTTGGTCTGGGTTGGGCCGACCGATGGGCCTTACAAGGGCATGTCGGTCAAGCAGATCGTTCAGATTGCAAAGGACAAGCCCAACACGGTTCGCGTCGCGACCGTTCCAGGCAGCATGTGGGAGTACATCCTTGATCAGGTCGAGGCGAACTCCGGTGCAAAGTTCCTGCGCGTGCCGTTCCAGGGCGGCGGCGCCGGCATCAACGCGTTGGCCGGCGGCAACGTCGACATCGCGCAGGGGTTCTTCTCCGAATTCCGCGGTTTGGCGGACGCCGGCAAGGTGGCGCCCCTCGGCGTCGCGGCCCCGGAGCGATTGAGCTTCTTGAAAGACACGCCGACCATGAACGAGGCGCTCGGCGGCAACGAATACCAGTGGATCATCATCCGGTTTGCGGTCGTTCCGAAGGGGACCCCGGCGGATCGCAAGGCCTATCTAGGGGCGGCCGTCAACGCCGCGATGAAGGACCCGGAGCTGGTCGCCGAATATCTCAAGGCGGGCGTCTATTTCGATCCGAAGCTCACCGATCCGGCGCGTATGGAAGCCAATCTGAAAGCCTATGCCGACGCCGAGCGGGAGTTTTATCAGAAGACCGGCCGCTTGAAGTAGCCAGCATCGGAACCGGCTGCTCGCAAACAAGACGGCGGCGCGGCGCCCCCGCGCCGCCTAGTGTCCCGTTTC
>DASSJW010000659.1:0-7448 GCA_035690995.1 Xanthobacteraceae bacterium | reverse complement strand
GGACGGCTGCATCGACCTGGAATGGATCGACGGAATCTTGCGGATCGCCGGCCCGGATCGCGCGCCCAAGATCGAACGGCTGGCGGCGGGCGCAACGGTGGTGGGGTTCCGCTTCCGTCCGGCCGTCGCCGCCGCCTGGGTGGGGCTGCCGGCGTCCGGGGCGGTCGACCGCCGCATCCCGCTGGAGGCGTTCTGGGGGCCCGAGGCGCGCCGGATGGCGGAAAGGGCGGGCGAGGCGCGCGACATCGGCGCGTTGGTGCACGTGCTCGAATGCGCGTTGCTGCGGCGAGCGCCATCGGTTCCGTCGCGCCGGCCGGACATGCACGCGGCGTTCGAACTCATCGCGCGCGGAACGCCGCCCGGCCGAGCGCTCATCCCCTGGCTTGCCGGAGAGCTCGCGCTGAGCGAACGCACCTTGCGCCGGCGGTTCGAAGCGGCATTCGGTTATGGACCGAAGACGCTCAACCGCATCCTGCGATTCCAGCGCTTTCTCAAACTGCTGCGCGGCGCGCGCCATGGCTCGGCGGCGAGCCTCGCCGTGGAAGCCGGCTACGCTGACCAGGCGCATCTCGGGCGCGAAGCCCGCCGCCTGGCGGCGACAACACCCGGCCAGATCGCAGCGCTCCTCGCGGATGCTCGCACGCCCTAGCGCTTCCAAACACCGATGATCCCGGCCGCCGGCTCCGATCCAGCGAGCGACCGGCCGCCCCGCGCCGCAGCCTTGCTTCGCCCGGCGGCGTTGGATACATAGCGGCCGACCGACCGGGCTGTTTGCCCTTGCGACCACGGAGAGGTGGCAGAGTGGTCGATCGCGCCGCACTCGAAATGCGGAATACGGGCAACCGTATCGGGGGTTCGAATCCCTCCCTCTCCGCCAATCCTGCTCAGTCAAAGATTCTCCGGCCATTGGCTGCGGCGCAGATGTCGGCGGGATTCTGGGACAGGGCTGTGGACTGCGCCGACCGTGTAGAACCTCGACGCACCTGGCTCATACCGCCGGATAGCGGTTTGGTACAAAATTTGTTCTGCGAGCCCAAAGTTTTGCGACACAAATATCGGCTACTGGCCACCAAGGGTGACTTCAGCTTGGGGTCAAACTCAATCATTCAGTGATGTCCGCTATCGGTCCGCTGATGCCGTTTTCCCAATTCTGGCGCGGTAGTCATTTCCGAAATCCCAAGCTCGTCGCGTGCGACGCTTTATTGGAAGTGCCGGGGGATCAAAGGGGCATCATAGTGGCCCGAACATTAAGGGCTGGCTCTAGGGCGCATTCGGACGATGGTCAGGTTGGCAACTCCTGAATGAGCGCGCCTACGGGGACGGCGGCCTCGGCCTTGTGATTGCTATCCTGTTGATCCTGCTTTTGCTTGGCAAGATTTGACCCAGCCTGCAGTTTGGCAATTTCGCTGCAGCTTCAGCCAGGACCAAATCCGCCCTCGACCAAACTGATCTGTAGGGTAGTGGGCTCTGTTGATTCAAAGGAGCCCACTATGATCTGTATCAAAATTGGCGGTTTTGCGGGACCGCCGGCAACTACCGCATCATTTGAGCCAAATCAACACGCCGGGGCGTACTCCGACCGATCCTTTCATTTGGAGGATTCGACGATCAGCAGCATCGCTGAGATCGTCGAGCTTCGAGGAAGAGCCGACACTGGCAAACTTTGAGGTCATCGACGAGGCCCTCAATCCACCCGGTGCTCCTACCAGAATGGGCATCGAGTTCATGTGGACAAGCGATGGACGGTCAGAAACTCGGACGTCTGGAAAGCGCTCAATACGTCGATCGGTCGTTCGACGCTGCTGAGCCTTACGGATATCATGCGAATCGACTGAGACGGCATCTCCTGTTGCGGCGATTTTGGAAGGGCGCGCTGGGCTTTTGGCGCGCTGGGGGAGATCGGCTGTGCTGGGTGCTCCCGGGAACGATTCTGCTCGCCATTTTCTTGAGCCTGGCGGCCGCCTATGGGATGAACCTGTGGAACCGAGCGATCTTCGACGCGCTGGAGCGGCGCGACGCCACCACCGTTCTTTTCTGGTCGATCGTCTATTTTCCCTTGTTGACGGTGAGCGTCTGCCTCGTCGTCATGCAAGTCCACGCCCGGATGACGATGCAAAGACGATGGCGCGCTTGGTTGAATAATCATCTGCTCGATCGCTGGCTGACCAACGGTCGTTACTACCAGCTCAACTTGGTCGGCGGCGACCACAAGAATCCGGAATATCGGATAGCGGAAGACGTCAGGGTCGCAACGGAGTCTCCCGTTGAGTTTGCAACCGGCATCACCACGGCTGTCTTGTCGGCGGTGACATTCATCGTCGTTCTGTGGACCATCGGCGGCGCGCTTTCTTTCGAGCTCGCTGGCGTCACGATCACCATTCCCGGATTTCTTGTGATTGCCGCTGTGCTCTATGCGGCGTTTGCGAGCGGCGCCATGGTTCTCATCGGGCGCCGCTTCGTCGCCGTATCGGAGGACAAAAGCCAGGCTGAAGCGGAATACCGCTATGTGCTCACGCGCCTGAGCGAGAACGGTGAGAGCATCGCGGTGCTCGGCGGCGAGGAGCAGGAACGCAGTGCGGTTGACCGTTCGCTGACCACCGTGCTGCGCCGTTGGCGCGAAATCTGTTTTCTGACCATGCGAACTACGATCGTGTCCCAGACCAGCGGCTATGTTGCGCCGGTTTTGCCGATCATCCTGTGCGCGCCGAAATTTCTCGAAGGTACGATGAGTCTGGGCGAGGTCATGCAGGCAGCCTCTGCTTTCACCATCGTGCAGTCTGCATTCAACTGGCTGGTCGACAATTATCCGCGGCTTGCTGATTGGACCGCGTCGGCGTGTCGCGTGGCTTCACTTATGGTCTCGCTTGATGCTCTGGAGCACGCGGAGAAGGGCGTCGGCCGCATTCGGCGCGGGGAAACGGCCGGCGCGGCCCTGCGACTCGGCCATCTCTCGGTCACGCTCGAGGACGGTACCGCAGTGGTGAAGAACGCCGAGGTTGTGATTGCGCCGGGCGAACGGATTCTTGTGGCGGGCGAGTCGGGCACCGGCAAGAGCACGCTGGTGCGGGCCATCGCCGGTTTATGGCCCTGGGGTAGCGGCCAAATCGAGGTCGAAGCCGGCGCGAAAATGCTATTGATGCCGCAACGGGCTTACGTTCCAGTCGGCACATTGCGAAGGGCTGTGACCTATCCGCTGGCCGCTGAGGACAAGGATGCCGGTGAGGTCGCAAGGGCATTGAAACTTGTCGGCCTCGGTCACTTGGTCCCCCGTCTCGATGAAGTGGCGCCTTGGGACCAGATATTGTCCGGTGGCGAGAAGCAGAGGCTGGCCTTCGCGCGAATCCTCCTCCATCGGCCCGACATTGTCGTGCTCGATGAAGCGACATCGGCGCTCGATCCCGCCAGCCAGGACCAACTCATGGAACTCCTCACGACGGAACTCGGTGCGACCACCATCGTCAGCGTCGCGCACCGGCCGGAGCTTGAAGCGTTTCACAGCCGCAAGATCACCCTTGAGCGTCGGAGCGAGGGCGCGCAGTTCGTGACCGACATAGACCTGCTCCATAAGCCAAGCCACGCTCGTCTCATCAAACGCTGGCTCCATCCACGACGCCGCGCCGTCCCAAAGGCAGCGCGACATAAGACCGATCCGAAGCGAGCTCGAGAGCGATGAGGGTCTACTGCGAGTTTTCCCGGAAAGGGGCACCATCGCTCCGAACGCCGCATATCGGATTTTGGAATTTGGGCAGGGCGCCCGCCCACCCCCACAAGCGGCGTGAAGCGCTGCCTAAAATCGCCGTTTGACTTGCGCTGGCCGTGCTGGCGGACAGCGTCAATGTTCGCCACCCCAGTTCAAATCTCCGCCACGCCGTGCTGCAATAGGCTGAGTTTCAAACTGCTCCGGTGTGAATCCGATTCTGGGGAAAATCATGAGACGGCGCGCAATGATCGCCTCCACTCTGTTGATCCTTGCTTGCGCGTCGTGGCACCCGGCGCGCGCTGCTACCGAAATCGCCTTCGGCATCACCAGCCAAACCGCATTCAGTCTGGCGCACTACGTCGCCATCGAAAAGAAGCTCTACGAGGCCGAGAATCTGAAAGTTGACACCTTCGTAGCCGGTGCCGCGGTCCAGGTCCTGCAGCAACTCGCGGGCGGCTCACTCAACCTCGCGCAGGCTGCCACCGACCAGGCGCTGCGCGCCATCCTGCGCGGCGCTCCGATCCGGATTGTCGCCGGCGCAGCCTCCAACGCGCCGTTCCGCCTCGTCGCCGCCAAGACCGTCAAGAGCTGGAGCGATCTCAAAGGCAAGACCATCAGCGTCGGCGGGCTGACCGACGTGACGCTCTATTTTCTGCGGGTCATGGCGCGCAAGAACGGTCTCGCCGACCAGGACTACGACCTGCTCTACGGCGGCGGCACGCCAAACCGTTTTGCGCAACTCGCATCGGGAGCGGTGGCCGCCGCCATGCTGACCAACCCGGTCGATTTTTCCGCGCTCGAGCAGGGCTTCGTCGATCTCGGCAGCGTGCCGCAATATCTGCCGAACTGGGCACAGAACAACATCCTCGTCGACACCCGCTGGGCACAGCAGCATCGCGACACGGTGCTGGCTTTCCTCCGCGCCCAGATCAAGGCGACAAAGTTCATCTATGAGCCTGCCAACCGCGATGACGTCATCGCCATCCTCGCCAAGCACACGAAGACCGCACCAAATATCGCTGCGCTCACCTACGAGCTCTATATCAAGCAGCAGGTGATTGCCCGCAATGCGGCGCTGTTCGAGGACGGCATCAAGGCTAACTTCGAGGCGCTCGTCGCCTTGGGCGACCTCGCCGCACCGCCACCGCTCGATGGGTTCATCGACGCAAGCTTCCTGGCGGAAGCATCGAAGCAATGACCGGCGTGCGGACGCAGACCCTTGACTGCGGCGGCGGCATGCCGGCCTTCGTTGCCGCGCCGGATGGTGCGGCAAAGGCTCCCGCCGTGATCGTCGTGCACGAGCGCTACGGCCTCGTCCGCCACACCTGCGACCTGGCGGAGCGTTTCGCGCGCGATGGCTTCGTCGCCATCGCGCCGGATCTTTATTTCAAGCATCCGGACCAGGACGCGCTCCATCGCGGCGACGCCGGCTGCGATGTCAGCGATCCCGATGCCTTGATGGCGCTTGGATCCGCCATCCACGCATTGAACGCGGTTCCGCAGGCGGATCTGTCCCGACTCGCAATCATGGGCGTTTGCCAGACCGGCCGGCTTCCGCTCGTGGTCGCGGCATCCCACCCAGTCTCCGCGGCGCTGGTCTGGTACGGCGCAGCCCAGCCGCGCGAATGGGCGGTCAACAGCAAGTACCCCCGCCCGCTCGATGAGATCATCGCCGCAGTCGACTGTCCGGTGCTCGGCATGTTCGGCGAGACCGACCATCTGATTTCAATCGAGGACATCCGGCGCTTTCGCGATTGCCTGGAGCGCCACGGGAAATCCTACAGCGTGCATGTCTACCGCGATGCCCCGCACGGCTGGCTCAACGACACCATGCCGGGGCGCTACCGTCGCGCTCAAGCGGAGGCGGCGTGGGCCGCCCAGCGCGCATTCCTGCAACAGGTGCTTGCGCCCGACTATGACAAGTCGACGCGCAAGCAACACTACACGGCCGACATTGCCGCCGATTACGATTTTGCCCGCAACGTGCGGCAGGAATAGGAGATGTCGATGGCACGCGATTTCGAGGACCATTGCTGGAAGGACATCGTCGACGAGGAAATCCTCGAGATCTACGAGCCCTATCGCCGCGAGATCCGCGTGGGGCGCAATCCCGCGGTGCTGGCGATCGATCTCTACAACAAGGCCTATCAGGGCGGTAATCGCCCGGTGCGCGAGGTCAACCGGCGTTACTCCGGCTCCTGCGGCGAGAACGCCTGGAAGGCGATCGAGCCGACGCGGTCGCTGCTGGCCGCCGCGCGCAAGGCGGGCCTGCCGGTGATTTTCACCACGCGCCATGCCGAGACCGACGGCGTGCATTCGACGCATCGCCGAATGGGCAAGGAGACGGAGGAGCTCTACCACATCAAGGAGGAGCTCGCGCCCATGCCCGGCGAACTCGTCATCTACAAGGAGCGCGCCTCGGCTTTCTTCGGCACGCCGCTGATCGCGCATCTGCGCAAGGTCGGCGCGGATAGCCTGATCATCTTCGGCGAAAGCACATCGGGCTGCGTGCGCGCCAGCACGGTCGATGCCTATTCCTACGGTTTCCACAACGTCGTGGTCGAGGAATGCACCTATGACCGCTCGCTGCTGAGCCACAAGGTCAATCTATTCGATTTGCACCACAAATATGCCGACGTGATGCATGTCGACGAGGTGGTCGAGCATCTCGAAGGCTTGGCGCGCGGCCGTAGCGCGGCTTGAACGGAGCGGCGGACTTGCGGGCTCGCGACGCTCACGTCCAGCGCGACCAGGCGATTCCATCTTCCATCGCATGCGACCTGCGATCGCAATCGCTGTAGACAGCGGGCAATTTGCGACACAAGTTTCGACCCGTGCCGAAACCACACGGGGGCTCTGCGATGGCTGCACCTTCGAAGACCATCGTCACCGGCGCGGCGCAAGGCCTCGGCCGCGCGGTGGCGCTGCGTCTGGCGGCGCCGGGCCTGCACGTGGCGGTCTGGGACATACAAGCCGAGGGCGCCGAGGAAACCGCGAGGCTCTGCCGCGAGCGCGGAGCCATGTCGCGGGCCTGGACGGTTGATGTCGGCAGCGAGGATCAGGTGGAAGGCGCGGTCGCGGATTTCATCCGCGCGTGGGGCCCGCCCGACGGACTCGTCGCCAACGCCGGCATCTTCCCGCGCTCGCACGCCCTCGACCTGCAGCTTTCCGAATGGGATCGCGTGCTGCGCGTCAATCTCACCGGCACCTTCCTGTGCGCCCGCGCGGCGGCACGGGCGATGATTGAGGGCGGCGGCGGCGCCATCGTCACCACGGCCTCGGGGCGCGCGCTCGCCGGAGCCGCCAACGGCGCCCACTATGCCGCGACCAAGGGCGGCATCATCGCCCTGACCAAGTCGCTGGCGCTGGATTGGGCCGCCCATTGCATTCGGGTGAACTGCGTCATTCCCGGCCTTTCCGACACCGCGCAGCCGCGGGCCGAAATGAGCGACGATCAGCTCCATGCCGCGGGCGTCCGCATACCGCTCGGCCGGATCGGGCAGCCGGAGGACATCGCCGGGGTGGTGGCGTTCCTGCTCGGCAGCGATGCAGCTTATATGACCGGCCAATCAGTGGCTGTGAACGGCGGCGCCATCATGATTCCATGACGCGATCACCCGCGGAGCGATGGAATGACCTTCGATCCGAACAGCTCCATGCCCGGCCGCATCGGGCTGAAGCGCGTCATCACGCAATCGATCCCGATCTCCCGATAGCGGCGCAGGCGCTCCGCCAGGAGCTCCGGCGT
>DASSJW010000658.1:0-4505 GCA_035690995.1 Xanthobacteraceae bacterium | reverse complement strand
ACCGCCCGCAGACCAGCCGCTCGAGGTCCTGTGTGAGGATCACGTCGGCACCTATCTCGTGCCCTTCTCCTGTCGATGGACCGGCGACGATTGGACGAATGTCGAGACCGGCGCCCGCATCGAAGCGAGGGTCATCGGCTGGCGCGCACGCATCGACGGGACGGACGGATAGGCGCCGTCGTCCAGCCGCCGGTTCCCGGCCGCGCGACACGAGTTTGCCGTAAGCGGGGGATAATCGTTATCTGCCCAGGGCGGAACCGGGGCGGTGCAAGCGCAACGACCGAACGCCGGATGGTGCCGATGCTGTTCGTGATCCACGCCACCGATAGGCGCGACGGGATGGCGACGCGGGCGAAATTCTACCGCGCCCATCGCATCCACCTGGACCAGGCGGACAAGTATGATGTCGACGTGGTGACCGCCGGGACTCTTCTCGCCGACGACGGGGAGACGCCGGCCGGCAGCGTCTTCGTCGTCGACGCCAAGGACCGCGCCGCCGCGGAGGCGTTCACCCGCAGCGACCCCTACCATGTCAACGGCGTGTGGGAGACGGTCCAGATCCACGGCTACAACAAGAAGCGCGGCACGCCGATCGAGGTGCGACGAAATCCTTGATGGCAGACAACGGCATCGCGGCGGACATCCCGCCGCCTGCCGCAAGCCTCGATCGTCGACCCAGGACTAGACATGACTTCGAGGGCGGCTGCGGAAACGGCTGCCGGCGGCGTCATATTTCTGGCCGCAAAGGGGTCTATGTCCGGGTGCCGAGGGGCGCGACCGTTCGAGGGGGAACCGAATGAGAACCGTCGTGATCGCACTGGCGACGATCGCTGTTTTGACCGCGCCGGCCTATGCGCAGGGGCGAGGAAAGGGCGGCCGGCATGCCGGCACCCAGCCGCAGCAGAGCGAGGAGCAGAAGAAAAAGGCGGCGGAGGCCGAGAAGGCCTACCACTCCGCGCTCGATAGGATACCGGACCAGAAGTTCGATCCCTGGGGAAACATGCGCTGATCGGGTTTGCGCGTTCCGTGCGCAAAGGCGTGACCAGCAAGAGCCGTTGCCGGGCGCGCGAATACTGGCGTGGTTTCCCTACCAATGCGGCGTATGTCGCGCGAATGTCCGGGCCGACAAAGTGACGGTCCCGGCACCTCGCATGGAATGAAAACCCGATGATGATCCGCGGATCGACGGCCCTGGTCACGGGCGCCAATCGCGGTCTGGGCAGTGCCCTGGTGCGCGCGCTTCGAGCAGGAGGCTGCGCGAAGGTCTACGCCGCCGCGCGCAATATCGCGGGCGCCGCGCCTGACAGGGTGGTTCACCCGGTGCAACTCGATATCACTAGCGCCGAGGAGGTCGCCGCCGCAGCGGCGCGCTGCCAGGACGTCGACATCCTGATCAACAATGCCGGCGTTGCCGGCTTCAAGCCGGCGCTGGGCGCGCCGACGATGGAGCACGCCCGCGCCGAGATGGAGACGAACTATTTCGGGACGCTGGCGATGTGCCGCGCCTTCGCTCCGGTGTTGAAGCGCAACGGCGGCGGAGCGCTGATCAACGTGCTCTCGGTCGTGAGCTGGTTCAACGCGCCGGTGCAGGGCTCCTATTGTGCATCGAAGGCGGCCGAATGGTCGCTCACCAGGGCGGCGCGGTTCGAGCTGCGCGCGCAGGGAACGCTGGTGGTGGGCGTATTCGCGGGCTACATCGACACCGACATGACCCGCGCACTGGCGCTTGCGAAGACGAGCCCGGACGTCATCGCCGCGCGCGTGCTCGCCGGGATCGAGGCCGACCGCGAGGAGATCCTCGCCGACGAGCGCGCCGAAACCCTCCGTCGCGAGTTGCTCAAGGACGACGGGCCGTTCGACGCGAACATGCAGAAGACCTGGGACGACCACGTGCGCCGGCAGGCCCCCGCGCCGGCGTAGGCAGAGTGCGTGTGGCCCGTGAACTGCTGCAAGGGCTGAACGTCAAAGCCTGGTCCAGCCGCAGGCTCTTTCATTCCTGATCGATGGGGACCAGAAGCGCGAAGGGAAACTGCGCAAACATGTGAGCGGCGCCGAGCACAGCGGCGCCGTCGCTGTCCGCCGCGTCCACGATGGCGCCGGACAGCACGTTTCGCCAGCGCGGCGCGGCCGCGGGCGGCAGCCTGACGACGGTGTCGTCCCAGCCGGGTCGCGCATCGAGCGCGGCCACCAGCCGCGGCACCGCCACCACCACGCTCTTGCCGCTGGAGCGGCGCGCAAAGGCGCAGAGATGATTTTCGCGTGCGCCTCCCACCTCCAGCGCCTCGTAACCCCCTTCGGCGAACAGATCGGGATGCGCTTGGCGCAGCGCGAGGGTCCGCGATATCAGCGCGAGCTTGATCCTCCCGTCCTTCCATCGCTCGAGCAGCGCGGGAATGGCGCCAGGCGCCTGCGTCGGATTCGCCAGTTCGGTCATCAATGCCCGGCGCACGTCATAATCGATCGGCCGGCGATTGTCCGGATCCACCAGGCTCAGATCCCAGAGTTCAGTGCCTTGATAGAGATCCGGGACACCGGGCACGGTCAGCTTGAGCAGCGTCTGCGCGAGGCTATTGAGCATGCCAAGCCGCGCGATCCGGGCCGTGAAGGCGCGGAAGCTGTCCAGAAATGTGTTCGAGCGGGTGGCGTCGAGGCAGTCGCGCAGGAACGACTTGAGCGGTTCCTCATAGGCCTCGTTCGGCGCCGCCCAGGTGGAATGGACCTTGGCCTCGCGCACGGACTTGATCAGCGCCCCTTCCACGCGCTTGGCAAAGGCGGCGAGCGCGTCAGCGTCGAGAGCGTCGACGTCGATGAACTCGACCGGCCAGGCGCCCACCAGCAGCTGATAAAGCAGGTATTCGTCGTTGTGGTCGGGCGGGGCCGTGCTCTCGATGTCGCCGCGGCGGGCGCGGATGATCCGGCTCCACGCCTGGACCTGGCGTTCCCATTCTTCCGGAATTTCCGAGAGCACGTTGAGCCGCGCACGGGTGTCCTCGCCGCGCTTGGTATCGTGCGTCGAGGTGCCGAGCATGGCGTGGGGCCAGCGGCGGGCCCGCTCGGCGTTGGCTCGATGGAAGGCGGAAACGGCAACGCCGAAAAGATCCGGATGTCCCCCCACCTCGTTGAGCGAGACCAGGCGGTTGTAACGATAGAACGCCGTATCCTCGAGGCCTTTCGCCATCACCGGACCACTGTACTGCTGCACCTTCATGGCGAAGCGAACGACCGTCTGCCGGCTGTAACCGCTCTTCGGTTGCTCCACCAGGTCGGTCGTGAGCAGCCCATGCAGGAAATCGAACACGCTGGCGTCCGGCGCGTGCTCGGCGCGCCGAGCTTGCGCGATCGCCCAATCGATGTCGCGCCTGTCGGCCTCGGAAGGCGTCGTCCCGTCGATATAGGTGCGATAGACCGGGAAGCGGGCGACGATCTCGCGCAACGCGACATGCAGGATGTTGTCGGTGAAGTCGCAGGTGCGCCGATTCGAACGGGCGATGCGGCCGGCGTCGCGAGCGAGCACGTTGAGCTCGCTGGCCATCTCCGTGTCCATGATGAGGATCTTGCAATCGCGGACGATGTCCTCGAACGCGCGGCGCTGCCCCGTGAACGCGCGATAGAAGCGGCTGAACGCCTCCTCCCCGGCCGGATCGACGAACAATCCGCCGACAAGATTGGCGAACTCGTAGCCGGTCGTGCCCTCGATCGGCCAGTCCTCGCGCAGATGCTCATGGCGCGCGAGAATCTTCTCGACCACGAGATAGAACGGGCGCGCCGCGCTCTCGCGCAGGCGGATGCAATAACCCTTGGGATCGAGCAGACCATCGATGTGATCGATGCGAAGACCGTCGAGGGTCCCCTCGCCGATCTTTTCGAGCACGAAGCGGTGGGTGAGGTCGAACAGTTCCGGCTGCTCCATGCGCAGGCCGGCGAGCTCGTTGATGTTGAAGAAGCGACGATAGTTGATGTCATCGGCCGCGACCTGGAAATACGCCGGGCGCCAGTGCTGTCGCTGGATCAAGCCATGCAGGCGATCGGTGTCCTGGTTGAACGAGCCGACCGCCTGCAGCACGGCGTCGGCCACATCCGGCCGTTCCGCTGCAAGCGCCGCCAGCTCCCGCTTCAGGTCGTCTGCGCGGCGCACCACATTCGGCCGATGACTGGGCAGGCCTGCAAACGCGTCTCCCAATCGCTCCAGTTCGGGATGCTCGTCACCCAGGATGCGGTCGTAGTCGAGCGGGCAGATCGGCAGCTTGTGCGTCCCGTAGGCCCACACCGCGAATGTTCCCGCGGCTGCGTCGAAGCGCAGCTCGAGGCCGCCCTCCTCCAGCACCTGCCCGTACTGCTTGCCCAGGAAGGGCGTGAGCAGCTTGCCCTGCAGATAGCGCGCGCCCGGCTCCCAATCGATATCGAAATAGCCCGCGCGCGCCGAATCCGGTCCCCACTCCAGCACGTCCAGCCACCACGCGTTATCGGCCCCGCCGACGCCCATATGGTTGGGCACGAAATCGAGG
>DASSJW010000657.1:0-18149 GCA_035690995.1 Xanthobacteraceae bacterium | reverse complement strand
CTCCAGGTGTCGCGGGTCGCCATCGCGCGCGCGACTTGGCCCCCGGGATCGAGACCGAGCTCGGTCGCCACCTCCTGCCAACGCCGTCCGATCGCGGCCGCGGTGCGAGCGCCCGTCAGCGCGATGAATTCATCGGAGCGCAGCGTGAAGCGCTCGCCCTCGTCCACCTGCCAAACGAAGCGAAGCGGGTGGCGACGTTCGGTCGGCGCTGCCGGCGCGCGTGGCGACACCAGCACGGGCGCCGCAGTTGGCGCGAGCTGTGACGATGGCGGCGCGTCGCCGACCGACGCTTCCGGCTGTGGCAACGGGACGGCGGCCGCGGGCATGTCGGCGGCAGTGAAGTGCGCGATGAGCACCGTGGCGTCTTCGCTGCCGATGCGGTCGAGCGAGATCGGACAGCCGTCGCTGACGGCGTGGCCATTTGCCAGCGCCTGCGGGATCAGCGCGTTGGCCCCAATCGCAGCAAGGGAAGTGGCGTCGCGGAGTTGGGCGCGCGCGCTTTCGGTGGCGGCCAGAAGCTGGCCGTCGGCGCTAAAAGCGGCGATCGGCTCCAACGTGCCGGCGAGCAAGCGGGCAACGCGCTCGGCGAGCGGAAGGTCGGGCCCGGCGCGTTCCAGCGCCACGACGAGAAGGACCGCGGTGCCGTCGCCGAGCAGAATGAGCGAGCAGGCGCAAGTCAGCGCACGTCCGACGCCGGCGCCAAATCCACGCAGGCGCTCCAATCGCGGCGAGGCGGCCGGCGCCAAGGTCGCGGCAATCCGCACAATCTGGGCCGCAGCAGGCTCGTCGCGCGTGAACTGTCGCGAGCGGATCGTCGCGGATGCCGGCGCTCCGAAAATGGCCGCCCCGGTCGCATTTGCCCACACGATATGGGTGCCATCCGTGCTCCACAGCCACGCCGGGAACGCACTCGTCGCCACGGGCGCGAGCCGACCGTCGCGCAAGAGGGACAGTTGGAATCCGGACCCGCTCATTGCGCGATTTGCGCCTTCCACTCCGCTGCAAATATCAGCGCCCATCAACCCGGAACTTCTAATGTCGTCGCCAGCCGCCGTCCACGGAAGGTTCCCGCCGGCGGGGCCAAAGCAGGGATAACGTTAATCCGAGCGCCGCCTCGGTTGGGCGGGTTGCTTCAAGTTACGCCGCCAGTTCGCGCATCAGGGCATATAGCGCGGCCTGCCCCTCGAAGCCGATGCCGGGTCTATCGGACAGCGTGAGATAGCCGCCCTCCAATCGGGCGTCATCGGCGAAGCCTCCGAACGGCCCGAACACGCCAGGATAGGATTCCGCGCCGCCGAGGCCGAAACCGGCGGCAATAGCGAGCGACATCTGGTTGCCGCCATGCGGAAACAATGCGCGGCGCGGCCATCCGTGGCGCGCGAGCATTTCGACCGTGCGTGCGTACTGCACGATACCGTAGGCCTGCGGCGGATCGACTTGGATCACGTCGTTGCGTTCCGGGCGCAGGCCGCCGAAGCGGACCAGATTCTCGACATCCTGTGTGGAGAATAGATTTTCGCCGGTCGAGAGCGGTGGGGAGTAGTGCCGTGCGACCTCGGCGAGCAGGGCAAAGTCGAGCGGATCGCATGGCTCCTCGAACCACCGCAACTGGAGCGGCGCCAATGCCTTGGCATAGGCCAGTGCGTCCGCACGGTCGAACTTGGAATTGGCATCGACGGCAAACTGGGCTCCCGGGGGCAGGATGGCCTTGACGGCCTCCACCCGCCGCAGGTCCTCGGTGAGCGGGAGACCTCCAACCTTCATCTTCACCATCGTGTAGCCGGCATCGAGATGCCGTCGCATCTCGTCCTGCAGATCTTTCACTGTCTGGCCGGGGGCATACCACCCGCCACCGACATAGCAGAACACCTTCGCGGCGATGCGGCCGTCGTTGTAGCGCTCCGCGATGAATCGGTGGAGCGGTTTGTCCGCAATCTTGGCCACCGCATCCCAGACCGCGACCTCGATGGTGCCGATGGCGATCGAGCGCTCGCTATGGCCGCCGGATTTTTCCCGCTGCATCATGACGGCGAGGATTTTGCCTGGATCGAAATTCGCATGCGCTTCATCGAGCAGGGATTGCGGATCGGCGCCCAGGATACGGGGGATGAAACGCGCCCGCATCGCCGCTCCGCAGGCGTATCGGCCGGTCGAGTTGAAGGCGAAGCCGACGACCGGCCGGCCGTCGCGCACGACATCAGTGATGACCGCAACCACCGAGGTGGTCATTTCGGAAAAATCGAAACTTGAGTTTGCGATGTTCGATTTGAGCGGCACCGCGCGTTCGCGGATGTCGACGATGCGCATCTGGAACTATCCTTTGATCCCTGTTGCGGAGCGGACGCGAAGGGCCGATGGTTGGGTTCCGCGTTCATCCGGACGGAGCCGATAGGCGGCTGGCACGTTAGTCCTTCAGCAGGTCGCACGGCCTCGCGGGCGTCGCAACCGTGCCAGGGCAACAGCATCCACAGCAGGAGGCGAGAATGGCCGTTACCGATCGTTTCGATGTTCCCCCCGAAATGCGGGCATTTGCGGAGAAGAGCGTTGAGCAGGCGAGACAGGCCTTCGACGGCTTCATTTCCGCCGCCCATCACGCCGTCAATGCATTTGAAGGCCAGGCCCAGACCGCCCGCAAGGGCGCCAAGGACGTCACCGAAAAGGCCATTACTTTCGCCGAACAGAATGTCGCGAGCTCGTTCGAGTTTGCTCAACAATTGTTGCGGGCGAAAGATATTCAGGACGTCATGAAACTGCAGGCGGATTACATCAAACGGCAAATGCAGGCGTTCAGCGAGCAGGCCAAGGAGTTGGGCGAGAGCACGAGCAAGGCGGCCAGGGAGACGGCTGCGCCCAAACGCTGAGGAACCCTCTCCGCTCCGATAAGGAGCGTTACAACACTTGATTGTGCATCGCAATATTTCTATTGCATTGCACCAAAAGCCACTCTATATTGGCACCATCAAGACGGCAGTGGCGCTTCCGGTCAGGATGAGGGCCACGGGCCCTTTGTCATCAGGCACGGATCGGCTGTGGGCGCAGATCTGTGCGATGCCGGATCATCGCCCCAAAGGACTACTCCATGACTGAGGCCATCGAAAGCAAATCCAAGTCCAAAGCCGCGCCAACCGCGTTCGAGATGCCGAAATTCGAGCTTCCGAATTTCGAGATCCCGAAGATGGAGATCCCGGCTGCATTCCGCGAACTGGCGGAAAAGAGCGTCTCGCAGGCAAAAGAGACCTACGAGAAGATGAAGTCCGCCGCCGAAGAGGCGACCGACGTGCTCGAGGACACCTACGCGACCGCGAGCAAGGGCGCCTCCGACTACGGCCTCAAGATGATCGAGGCGGCGCGCGCGAACACCAATGCCGCCTTCGACTTCGCCACGCAGCTCATGACCGTGAAGTCACTGTCCGAGATGGTCGAGCTTTCGACCGCGCATACACGTAAGCAGTTCGAGACCTTTACCGGTCAATCGAAGGAACTGGCCGCGATCGCGCAGAAGGTGGCCACCGAGTCCGCCGAGCCGGTCAAGGAAAGCTGGGGCAAGGCGTTCAAGAAGATCCCCTGATTTCGCAGCTTCCGCGCACGCGCTTGGACGACCGAGCCCGGGCTGATCCGCCCGGGCTTTATTGTGGCTGGAACATTGCGGCACTTATTCCGAGCGCGCCCAGTCGCTGCCCGGCCCTTGTCAAAGCGGGACAGTGCTCCTAGGTTGCCGCCGCTTTCCACGATGCGTGCAGCTGTAGCTCAGTTGGTTAGAGCGCTTGGCTGTGGACCAAGAGGTCGGTGGTTCGAGTCCACCCAGCTGTACCAAGCGGTTGCACCCGACGCGGCGGCAGCCCGACCCTCAACTCGACGTTCAAGCTTGGCGGGTCGCGACGAACCGCGCCGCGGCTTTGAGCACGTCGGCATGGCCGCCGAAGGGGCCGAGCGCCGCCTGCGCCTCGGCGACCAGGGCCTCGAGCCGACGCCTTGCCACCGCTGGGCCGAGTACCCCGACCAGCGTCGCCTTATGGGCGGCCGCGTCCTTGCCGGTGGCTTTGCCCACCGTTGCGGGGTCGCCTTCGAGGTCGAGGAGATCGTCGGCGATCTGAAAGGCTTCGCCGAGGGCGGAACCGTAGCGGTCGAGCGCCGTCCGTCGGTTTTGGTCGGCCTTGCCGAGGATCGCCCCGGCCAGACAGCCGAAGCGCAGGAGCGCTCCGGTCTTCATGGCTTGCAGTACCTTGACTTCCTGCTCACCGAGCTTGGGTGGCGATGCATCGAACCGGCCTTCGGCCGCGAGGTCGAGCATTTGCCCACCCACCATGCCGCCGAGGCCGGCCGCCCGCGCCAGCGCTGAGACCAGTTCGAGTCTGACCTCGGCGTCGGCATGCGTCTCCGGACGGCAGAGAATGTCGAACGCGAAGGTGAGAAGGCCGTCCCCGGCGAGAATGGCGGTCGCTTCATCGAACGCCTTGTGCGCCGTCGCCCGGCCGCGGCGCAGGTCGTCATTGTCCATGGCGGGAAGATCGTCGTGCGCCAGCGAGTAGCAATGCACACATTCCAGCGCCGCCCCAGCCATGAGGGAATTTTGCCGCGGCACATCGAACAGCGCGGCCGATTCCACCACCAGGAAGGGCCGCAGCCGCTTGCCGCCGCCGAGGCTCACATAGCGCATGGCATCGAGCAGGCGCGCCGGCCGGGCCTTTTCGCCGTGCGCCGGTGGCGGCGCGAGCAGGCGATCGAGCAAGGCTTCAGTGTCGTGGGCGACTTGACCGAGGCGGTCCTGAAAGACCGTCTCGATGTCGACGTTTTTCTTCACAGCGTCGATGCGGGCCATGCGCGTTCGAACTGCCCTAACTCATGGGTTGACGCGCCTTCGGGCGCCAAGCGATATCCCGTCGGCCCGAAAGCGCGCAAGTCGGCAATCTACCAAGGGCTCCCCCTGGCCTCCAACTTCTCCTAGCCCAATTCATTGAATATGTTGAGTTGTTTTTGCGGAACTGGTTAGGGCGGCCGGCGCTGGGCGGCGTTGACGGCGGAGTGTGGAGGCTTTGAGCGGGTGCTGGTGCTTGCTTCGATTTCCCTCTTGGTCTGGCTCTATCTGCTTTTGGCCCGCGGAGGCTTTTGGCGCTGTAGCGAGCGCGACGACTGGCCGCCCGCGCAATTGTCGGCATGGCCGCGGGTCGCGGCGATCGTTCCCGCGCGCAACGAGGCGGACTGCATAGCGGGCAGCATCGGCTCCCTGCTGCGGCAGGACTACGGGGATCGATTGGCGGTTATTCTCGTGGATGACGACAGCAGCGACGGCACCGCCGAGAGGGCCCGTGCTACGGCGAATGCTGACGCACGGCTGCACGTGGTGCGCGGCAGCAGCTTGCCGGCGGGATGGACCGGAAAGCTTTGGGCGCTGAAGCAAGGCGTTGATGCGGCGATGGCCACCCAGGAGCCGCCGGCCTATCTGCTGTTGACCGACGCCGATATCGTGCACGCGCCCGACTCCGTCAGTCGGCTGGTCGCCCATGCCGAGGGCAAACACCTGGTGCTGGCGTCGCTGATGGTGAAATTACGGTGCCAAAGCTTCGCCGAGCGCTCCAATATTCCAGCCTTCATTTTCTTCTTTCAGATGCTCTATCCGTTCGCCTGGGTGAATCGGGCGCGGAGCGCCGTCGCCGCCGCCGCCGGCGGCTGCATGCTGGTGCGCGCCGACGTCCTTCGCCGGGCGGGGGGCATCGAGGTGATTCGCGGCGCCCTGATTGACGACTGCGCGTTGGCAAAGGCGCTCAAGGCCCACGGTCCGATCTGGCTTGGATTGACCGACCGGGTGCACAGCATCCGTCCTTATCCGGCATTCGCGGATATCCGCCGCATGGTGGCGCGCTCCGCCTACGCGCAACTGCGCTACTCGCCTGTTCTTCTGCTCGGCACCGTGGCTGGCATGGTGTTGACCTACCTCGTCCCGCCATTCGTGGCGGTTTTCGGCAGCGGCACCGCTCGCGGGATCGGCATCGGAACCTGGGCGCTGATGGCCGTGGTGTTCCAGCCGACGTTACGGCTGTATCGGCTGTCACCCCTGTGGGGCTTCGCCCTGCCTGCCATTGCGCTCGAATACCTGCTCTTCACCCTCGATTCCGCCTACCAATATGTGCGAGGACGGGGCGGAGCTTGGAAGGGGCGTGTGCAAGCCAACGTGTCAGACCCGCGATGATCACTCCTGTCGAAGCGCGCTCGGGCAAGGGCCATCGGGACGAAAACTTTCCCGTGGCGTCGCGGCTGATTCATCCGCGCCACCGCGCGCCCATCCTCGCATTCTACGAATTTGTCCGCACCGCGGACGATATCGCGGACCATGCCGTGCTGGCGCCGCAGGACAAGCTTGCGCTGCTCGACCGGCTCGAGGCGGCATTGCTTGGCCGCAGCGACGACGACGCGGTCGGTGTCGCCTTGCGCGCGCAACTCGCTGCGCGCCACCTGTCACCGCGTCATGCGCAAGATTTGCTCACCGCGTTCCGGATGGACGTGACCAAATTGCGCTACCGCGACTGGGACGATCTGATCGGCTATTGTAGCTACTCGGCGATGCCGGTTGGACGCTTCGTGCTCGACGTGCATGGGGAAAGCCGGACCACCTGGCCCGCCAATGATGCCCTCTGCGCGGCGCTGCAGATCATCAATCACCTGCAGGATTGCGGAAAGGATTACCGCGATCTCGATCGCGTCTACATTCCGCTCGACGGTCTTGGCGCGGCCGGCGCGAGTGTGGTGGAACTGGGGCAAGCGCGCGCGTCCGCCGGCCTGCTTGACTGCATCCACAAGCTTGCGCACCGTACCGGCGGCCTCCTGCGCGACAGCAGACCCTTTACGGCCGCCATCCAAGATTCGCGCCTCGCGCTCGAGGTTGCGGTCATTCAGACGTTCGCGGAGCGTCTGGTCGCGGTGTTGACACGGCGCGATCCGCTGAGCCAGCACGTCCATCTCGGCAAGGCGGGGGTCGCGGGCTTCGGCCTTCTCGGCCTATTATGGGGGGCAACCCGCCGCGTCGGCCGCGTCTTCGCGGCCGGCCACAAACCGCAGGATGCGTGAGCATTGGCGCTGGCAGACACGACAGACATGGCCGCGTCCGCGCGGGCCTCGGGCAGTTCGTTCTACAACGCGATGCGCATATTGCCGCGCGCGCAACGCGACGCCATGTTCGAGATCTATTCGTTTTGTCGGCAGGTCGACGACATCGCGGATTCGAGCGGTCCCCGTGGCGAACGCCGCGACCAGCTCGAACGCTGGCGTGGCGATATCGACGCACTCTATGCCGGCAAGTCGAGCCCCCGCACGCAAGGCCTGGCTGCGGCGGTAGGTGAATTCGGGCTGCGACGCGAGGATTTCCACGCCGTCATCGACGGAATGGAGATGGACGTGCTCGGCGATATCCGCGCCCCCGACGAGACGACGCTCGACCTCTACTGCAACCGCGTTGCGAGCGCGGTCGGGCGGCTGTCGGTTCGCGTGTTTGGAATGCGGGAACAGGAAGGCATTGCGCTCGCGCATCATCTAGGCCGGGCGCTGCAGCTCACCAATATCCTGCGCGACCTCGACGAAGACGCGGCGTTCGGGCGCCTCTATCTGCCGGCCGAAATGTTGCGCGAGGCCGGCATCGCAGCGACCGATCCGGCGACGGTGCTGGCGAGCCCGGCGCTCGGGCGGGTCTGTGCGCGCCTCGTGGACCGTGCCCGGGAGCATTTCGCACAAGCCGACAAGATCATGGCGCGGAGCGCCCGCCGCGCCGTGCGCGCGCCGCGCATCATGGCGGAAGCGTATCGTCTCATCCTCGACAGCCTGGTCGCGCGCGGCTGGTCGCATCCTCGCGCCGCGATCCACCTGCCGCGCTCGCGGTTGTTGTGGATCATTCTGCGGCACGCCTTCATCTGATGCCGGGCACGGTCCACGTCATCGGTGCCGGACTTGCCGGGCTCGCCGCGGCGGTGCGATTGGCAGCGCGCGGCGCCCGCGTGGTGGTGCACGAGGCCGCCGGTCAGGCCGGGGGGCGATGCAGATCCTACCACGATCCCGTGCTCGGTATGATGATCGACAATGGCAATCATCTGCTGCTGTCGGCCAATCATGCCGCATTGTCCTATCTCGATGCGATCGGAGCGCGAGGAAGGCTTGCCGGCCCGCCGGCTGCCGAGTTCGCGTTTACGGATCTCGCAAGCGGCGAGCGATGGACGGTGCGCATCAATGCCGGGCGCCTGCCGTGGTGGATCTTCGATCGCGGCCGGCGCGTGCCCGGTACCCGGGTGCGCGACTATTTCGCGTTCGCACGCCTGCTGTACGCGTCGGAGGACGCGACCATCTGCCAAACGGTGACGTGTGGAGGGCCCCTTTACGAGCGTCTCGCGCGGCCGCTTTGGGTCGCGGCCCTCAATACCGAGCCGAAGGAGGCGAGCGCGCGGCTGGCCGGCGCCATCATCCGCGAAACATTGCTCGCGGGAGGAAAGGCCTGCCGCCCGCTCATTGCTCGCGACGGGCTTGGTCCCGTCTTCGTCGAGCCGGCGTTGCGCTTTCTTGCCGACCGCGACGCGAAAGTCGAGTTCGGTCACCGCCTGCGTGCGCTCGATTTCGCTCCAGGTAGGGTTGCTGTCCTCGACTTCGGCGAGGAAAAACTGACGATTGATGACGACCAGGTGATCCTTGCGGTCCCTCCGGTAGTCGCGGCGGACCTGGTGCCTGGCCTGGAGACGCCTTCCGAGTTTCGCGCCATCGTCAACGCCCATTTCCATGTTGCTCCGCCGGCGGGCTTGGCTCCCATCGTCGGCATTGTGAACGGCACCATCGAGTGGCTCTTTGCGTTTCCCGATCGACTGTCGGTCACCATCAGCGCCGCCGATCGCCTGCTCGATGTTCCGCGCGAGACACTGGCGCAGCAGATTTGGCAGGAGGTGGCGGCCGTGACCGCTCTTCCCAAGACGCTGCCACCGTGGCAGATCGTGCGCGAACGCCGCGCCACCTTTGCGGCGACGCCGCGCGAGAATGCCAAGCGACCTGCCGCGAGGACGAGATGGAGCAATCTTTTCCTCGCCGGCGATTGGACCATGACCGGACTGCCGGCGACGATCGAAGGGGCGATCCGGTCCGGCAATCGGGCGGCCGACCTCGTGCGACGCGCGTGATCAGGAATGGATGAACGGAATGCCTGTCGGTCCGAAGTCGTCCATCCCGGAATCCGCGGTAGACCGCAGCATTGCGGCGGCAACCGGCGCGCTGCTTGCCTTGCAGCGGCCCGACGGACATTGGGTATTCGAACTCGAGGCCGACGCGACGATTCCGGCGGAATATGTGCTGTTGCGGCACTACCTGGCCGAGCCGGTGGATGTCGCGCTGGAAAGCAAGATCGCCGCCTATCTGCGCCGCGTCCAGGGTGATCACGGCGGCTGGCCGCTGTTCCACGAAGGCGCCTTCGACATGAGCGCGAGCGTGAAAGCCTATTTCGCGCTCAAGATGATCGGCGACCCCGTCGATGCCGCCCACATGGTCCGTGCCCGCGAAGCCATCCGCTCGCGCGGCGGCGCATCGCGGGCGAACGTGTTCACCCGGCTGATGCTGGCGCTGTTCGGGTTCATCCCCTGGCGCGCCGTTCCGGTCATGCCGGTGGAGATCATGCTTCTGCCGAAGTGGTTTCCGTTCCATCTCGACAAGATTTCGTACTGGAGCCGCACCGTCATCGTACCGCTGTTGGTGCTGCAGGCGCTCAAGCCGAGGGCGCGCAATCCCAAGGGGATCGGCATCGAGGAACTCTTCCTCGAGCCGCCGCAGTCGATCGGTCCCGCTCCCAAGGCGCCGCAGCAAAAGGCATCGTGGTTCTGGTTCTTTCACACCTTCGATTCCGCGCTGCATGCGCTCGAGCCGCTGTTCCCGAAGCGGTCACGGCGCCGCGCGATCGACCGCGCGGTGGCGTGGGTCAGCGAGCGGCTTAACGGCGAAGATGGTCTTGGTGCAATCTTCCCGGCGATGGCGAACAGCGTGATGATGTTCGACGTGCTCGGCTATCCGGAACATCATCCGCAGCGTGCCATCGCCCGCAAGTCGATCGAGAAGCTGCTGGTCATGCACGAGCACGAGGGCTATTGCCAGCCGTGCGTTTCGCCGATCTGGGACACCGGCCTCGTCTGCCATACCCTGCTCGAGGTCGGTGGCGAGCACGCGCCGGCGCACGCCCGCAAAGGTCTTGAATGGCTGGTGCCCAGGCAGATCCTCGACGTCAAAGGCGATTGGATCGCGCGGCGGCCCGATATCCGTCCCGGCGGCTGGGCGTTTCAATACGCCAATCCGCACTACCCGGACGTCGATGATACCGCGGTCGTGGTGATGGCGATGGATCGCGTGCAGGGCTCGAATCCCCAGGCCGACTTCCGCGGCTCGATCGCCCGGGCCCGGGAATGGATCGTGGGGATGCAAAGCGAGAACGGCGCTTGGGGCGCGTTCGATGCCGACAATCAATACGACTATCTCAACAACATTCCCTTCGCCGATCACGGCGCTTTGCTCGACCCCCCGACCGAGGACGTCACCGCGCGCTGCATTTCGATGCTGGCACAGATCGGCGAGACGGTGGACAAAAGCGACGCCGTGGCCCGCGCGGTCGACTATCTGCGGCGGACGCAGATGGAAGAGGGGAGTTGGTATGGCCGCTGGGGCATGAACTACATTTACGGCACGTGGTCGGTGCTGTGCGCGCTGAACGCCGCCGGCGTCGATCACGCGGCGCCCGAATTCCGTAAAGCGGTGGCATGGCTTCTCGACATCCAGAATGCCGATGGCGGCTGGGGCGAGGACGGCGCAAGCTACAAGCTCGACTACCGCGGCTATGAGCGGGCGCCGAGCACAGCCTCGCAGACCGCCTGGGCGCTGCTCGGTCTCATGGCAGCGGGCGAAGTCCACCATCCCGCGGTCAAGCGCGGGATCGATTACCTGTCAGCGACGCAAGCCAAGGATGGCTTCTGGAACGAGCCGCGCTACACCGCCACCGGCTTCCCGCGCGTATTCTACCTGCGTTATCACGGCTACTCGAAGTTTTTTCCGTTGTGGGCGCTCGCGCGCTACCGCAACCTCAGCAATGCGAATGCGCCCGCGGTGGCCTTCGGGATGTAGCGAGCGTTCGTCGGGCGTGCCCGCGACGCGTTAAGCCGTCGCCGTCGCCGCGTCCGAACATCGAAGCGGATGCTACTCCGCCGCCTCCAGCGGAGTGACCGGCCGTTTCTCGGCTTGATGAATGGCCGCGAGTTCCTCCTCGACATGGCGGGAGAACACGAATCGTGCGGGCCGCTGCTTGTCGAGCGGGATCTCCGGCGCCATTGGTCCCTCGGTGCGCGGTCCGAACAGGGCGACCTTGAGCGCCTGCCAGGGCTGCGCGATCGTCGCCTCCGCCGCGGTCGGCTCGTAGCCGCAATGGGCCATGCAGTTGGCGCATTTCTCGTACTTGCCGGTGCCGTAGGAATCCCAGTCGGTGGTTTCCATCAATTCTTGGAACGTCTTGGCGTACCCCTCGCCGAGCAGGTAACAGGGCTTCTGCCAGCCGAAGATATTGCGCGTCGGCATGCCCCAGGGCGTGCAATGATAGGTTTGGTTGCCGGCGAGAAAATCGAGGAACAGATTGGAATGGATGAAATTCCAGTTCTTGCCTTTCCCCAGGTTAAAAACGTTGCGGAACAACTCCTTGGTCTTTCTGCGGCTCAGGAAGTGCTCCTGATCGGGGGCGCGCTCATAGGCGTAGCCGGGCGAGATCGAAACGCCGACCCCGAGTTCCTTGGCGTAGTCGAGGAAGGCCGCGATGTCCGGCGCGGCATGCCCGTCGAAGATCGTGGCATTGACGTTGACGGTGAAGCCTTTGGCCTTGGCGGCCTTGATCGCGGACACGGCGCGGTCGAACACGCCGGTCTGACAAACGGATTTATCGTGATGCTCGCGCAGCCCGTCGAGATGGACGGAGAAGAAAAGATAGGGCGAGGGCTCGAACAAATGCAGCTTCTTCTCCAACAGCAGCGCATTCGTGCACAGCGAGACGAATTTCTTTTTCGCCACCAGCCCCTTCACGATCTCGCCGATTTCGCGATGAATCAGAGGCTCGCCGCCCGGAATCGCCACCATCGGCGCGCCGCACTCATCGACCGCATCGAGGCACTGCTTGACCGACAGCCGGCGATTGAGAATGGAATCGGGATAGTCGATCTTGCCGCAGCCGACGCAGGCGAGGTTGCAACGAAACAACGGCTCCAGCATCAGAACGAGTGGGTAGCGTTTGCGCCCTGACAGCTTCTGCTTGAGGATATAGGCGCCGATACGCATTTCCTTGAGAAAAGGCACTCGCATTTTCTATCTTCCCAGTTGAACGACCCAAACCCCGTCGCCAGTTCGCGTTCCTTCGTACTAGTTAACGACTCAACTCGTCGCCAGTTCGCGCGGTAGCCGGAACTCGATATTCTCCTGCCGGCCGGGCAGGGTCGAGACCTCGACCTCGCCGAGTGCGCGCAACGTGTCGATGACGTCCTCGACCAGCACCTCGGGCGCGGAGGCGCCGGCGGTGATGCCGATCACCTGGGCGTCCTTGACCCATTGCGGCGCCAGTTCGCTGCCGTCGGCGATGAGATAGCTCGGGATCCCGGCCTCCTCGCCGATTTCGCGCAACCGATTTGAATTGGAACTGTTCTTGGCGCCTACCACGAGGATGACATCGACGTGCTGGCTGAGTTCCCGCACCGCCGACTGGCGGTTTTGCGTGGCATAGCAGATGTCCCTGATCTCGGGCCCGACGAGGTCGGAGTAGCGGCGTTCAAGTGCGGCAATGATTCCGCGCGTATCGTCGACGCTCAATGTGGTCTGAGTGACATAGGCGACCGGGGTATCGGCGGGGATGGTCAGCGCGGCGACCTCCTGCTCGTTCTGGACCAGGATCACCGGACCGTCGATCTGGCCGAGAGTGCCCTCGACCTCCGGATGGCCGGCGTGGCCGATGAGGATGAGCACGCGGCCCTGGGCGACGTAGCGCTTGCCCTGGTTGTGCACTTTGGTGACCAGCGGACAGGTCGCATCGAGCACCGGCAGTTGCCGCCCCCCGGCCTCGTTCACCACGCTCTTTGCCACGCCGTGCGCGCTGAAGATGGTAACGGCGCCCGACGGGACCTCCGACAATTCCTCGACGAAGATCGCGCCTTTGGCCTTGAGGCCATCGACCACGAATTTATTGTGAACGATCTCGTGACGGACATAGACCGGGGGGCCGTACTTCTCGAGCGCGCGCTCGACGATTTCGATGGCGCGCACCACCCCGGCGCAGAATCCGCGCGGCTGCGAAAGAATGACCTTCATGGACGCCCCGCTGGCACTCGTGTCGGCGTGACGCGGACAGCGGCAATGTCCCTGCCGAGCGCCTCGAACACCTTCGCCACCATCGCGTGCGCGTCGAGACCGGCTTTGGCGTACATCGCCGCCGGGCTGTCCTGATCTATGAACGTGTCCGGTAGCACCATGGATCGCACCTTGAGCCCGCGATCCAAGCTGCCGTGCTCCGCGAGCGTCTGCAGCACGTAGGTGCCGAAGCCGCCGATTGCGCCTTCCTCGATGGTCACGAGCACGTCGTGCTCGCGGGCAAGTCGCAGCACCAGTTCGACGTCGAGCGGCTTGGCGAAGCGGGCGTCCGCGACCGTTGTCGAGAGCCCGTGGCTGGCGAGCAGGTCGGCCGCTTTGAGGCAGTCGCCGAGCCGCGAGCCGAGCGAGAGCAGCGCGACGGCGTTGCCCTCGCGCACGATGCGGCCCTTTCCGATCTCCAGCGGCACGCCGATCTCGGGCATGTCGACGCCGACACCGTCGCCGCGCGGATATCGCAACGCGGACGGGCGGTCGTCGATGGCGACCTGGGTCGCGACCATGTGGACCAGTTCGGCCTCGTCGGCCGCCGCCATCAGCACGAAGCCCGGCAGGCAACCGAGATAGGCAATGTCGAATGACCCGGCATGGGTCGGGCCGTCGGCGCCGACCAGGCCGGCGCGGTCGAGCGCGAACCGTACCGGCAGGCGCTGGATCGCCACATCATGCACGATCTGGTCATAGGCGCGCTGCAGGAAGGTCGAATAGATTACGGCGAACGGCTTGTATCCCTCGGTGGCGAGGCCGGCGGCGAAAGTCACCGCGTGCTGTTCGGCGATACCGACGTCGAACGTGCGTTCGGGAAAGACCTTGCCGAACATATCTACGCCGGTACCCGAGGGCATCGCCGCAGTGATGGCAACGATGCGCGGATCCTTCCTTGCCTCCTTGATGAGGCTCTCGCCGAAGACCTTGGTGTACGAGGGGGCATTCGATTTCGCCTTGGCCTGCTTGCCGGTGGCGACGTCAAACTTGACCACGCCGTGGTACTTGTCGTCGGACGCTTCGGCCGGCGCATAACCGTGGCCCTTCTCGGTGACGACATGCACCAGGATCGGGCCGGTTTCCGCGTCTCGCACGTTCTTGAGCACCGGCAGCAGATGGTCGAGATTGTGGCCGTCGATCGGACCGACATAGTAGAAGCCGAGCTCTTCGAACAGCGTGCCGCCGGTGACGAGGCCGCGCGCATATTCCTCGATCGCCAGCGCGCGCTGTTCCAGGAACTTCGGCAGGGGTTTGGCCAGGTGCTTGATGCCCTCGCGCAGCGAACGATAGGTGCGCCCGGACACGAGGCGTGCGAGATGGGCGGGCAGGGCGCCGACCGGGGGCGCAATGGACATGTTGTTATCGTTGAGGATGACGATGAGACGCGAGTTCATAGCGCCGGCATTGTTCATGGCCTCGTAAGCCATACCCGCCGACATCGCGCCGTCGCCGATCACGCAGACGACATTGTGCGGCTCGCCGCGTAGATCGCGCGCCACGGCCATCCCCAGTCCGGCCGAGATCGAGGTCGAGGAATGCGCCGCGCCGAACGGGTCGTACTCGCTTTCGGCGCGCTTGGTGAAGCCGGACAGGCCTCCGCCCTGGCGCAGGGTCCGGATCCGATCGCGGCGGCCAGTCAGGATCTTGTGCGGATAGGCTTGGTGCCCCACATCCCACACCAGCCGGTCCCTCGGAGTGTCGAAAACATGATGCAGAGCGACCGTCAGCTCCACGACCCCGAGCCCAGCCCCAAGGTGCCCGCCGGTGACTGCAACCGCATTGATCGTTTCGGAGCGCAATTCGTCGGCCACTTGCCGCAGGCTCGCCTCCGGAAGGCGCCGCAGATCATCAGGACCCTTGAGGGTATCTAGCAGTGGGGTCTGTGACATCATCATCCGAACATTTTCCCACATGGATTCGCGGGGGCACAGCCCTAATCACTGGAAGCTGCGGTTGAAAAGCCCCATTTGCGCGCCCCTCACCGCGGCATGCAGCCTAGGGTTGCTGAATCGCCTGGAGGAGCATTCCCCGCAGGTGTTCTCGGTGCAACGTTAGTCGTTGTCAACGTCCTCAATTGCCTGATATTGCGCCGCCACACCTTCAGATCCCGCCCGCCGCCGATTGGGCCCCATGGGCAAACTCCTAGGACAAGGCATGTTGCAGCAGGCGATCGTTACGACGGTTGATTATTGCACTCGGTATGCAAAGCAAGTTGTTGGCATTGCTATACTTTTAGGCCTCGTCACGGCGATTTACGCTGCTGGCCATTTCGCCATTGATGCCGACGTCAACAAGCTCATTTCCAAGGACCTGCCGTGGCGCCAACGGGAGGCGGCGTTCAACAAGTTTTTTCCCTCGCAAGAGGAAAGCATGCTTGCCGTCCTCGATGCGCCCACCACCGAACTGGCAACGCAGGCGACCGCCGCCCTGATCCAGAAACTGTCTGCCCAGAAGGATCACTTCCACTCGATCGTGGAGGGGGGAGGGGGGCCATTTTTCCAGAAGAACGGGCTTTTGTTCCTGCCCACCGAGGAGGTGATCGGGTTCACCAAGAAGCTTGGTGAAGCCAAACCCGTGATTCAGGTCCTGGCGCAGGACTCCAATCTGCGCGGACTGACCACGGCGCTGAACTACGGATTGGTCGGGGCACGGACGAATCACTATACGCTCGACGATTTCGCCGGCACCATGAATATGGTGTCGGACACGCTCGACGAGGCCATTGCAGGGCGGCCGGCGAGCTTCTCCTGGCGCGCGATGCTCAATGGCCGGCCGGCGACGACGAGCGAGCGCCGTCGCTTCATCGAGATCAGGCCGGTGCTCGATTTCACCGCGCTCATGCCCGGGAAGGCCGCCACCGATGCGATCCGCAGCGCGGCGGCCGAGCTGACGCAATACGGGGCGCGGGTGCGGCTGACCGGCCCGGTGGCCATCGCCGACGAGGAATATGCCACGCTGCAGGAGGGAGCTGTTGTCAACACCACGCTCACCATCGTGGCGGTGTTGGCCATCCTGTGGTTTGCCTTGCGTTCCTTCGGGATCATCCTGGCGGTTTTCATCAGCCTCCTGGTCGGCCTTTCGATCACGGCGGCGATCGGATTGGCCCTGGTGGGCGCGCTCAATCTGATTTCGGTGGCCTTCGCCGTGCTCTTCATCGGCCTCGGCGTCGATTTCGGGATTCAGTTCAGCGTGCGCTATCGCGCCGAACGGCACGAGGTTGACGATCTGCATCAAGCCTTGCTGCGCACCGCGCAGTATGCGGGCGCGCCGCTCACACTCGCCGCGGCCGCCACCGCCGCCGGCTTTCTGTCCTTCCTCCCCACCGACTACAAAGGGTTGTCCGAGCTCGGCTTGCTCGCCGGCCTCGGCATGATCATCGCGTTTCTCACCAGCATTACCGTGATCCCGGCGTTGCTGATGCTGCTGCGCCCGCCGGGAGAACCGGAAGAGATGGGCTTCAAGTTCCTCGCTCCGCTCGATCGGGCAATGGAGCGGCAGCGGATTCCGATCATCGTCTGCACCGGTCTTGTGGTCGCGGCCGGGCTGCCATTGCTGTATTGGCTGCAATTCGACTTCAACCCGCTCAATCTGCGAAGCCCGAAAGTCGAATCGGTTGCGACGTTCCTGGAACTGCGCAGCGATCCCGCGATCGGAGCAAGCTCGATCTATGTGCTGGTGCCGAACGAGGAGGCGGTGAAGGCGGCGGCCGAGAAGCTGTCCAAGTTGCCGGAGGTTTCACGCGTAAAGACCGTCGAGAGCTTCATCCCCGCCGATCAGCAGCCCAAGCTCGCCGCGATCCGCCAACTCGCCACTGTGCTCGAGCCGGCGCTGCGGCCGGACCCGAACAAGAAGCCGCCGACCGACGCCGACAATGTTGCCGCGCTCAAGGCCGCGGTTGGGAGCCTGAAGCAGGCGGCGAGCACGCAGACCGGGCGGGGCGGCGCCGCCGCCACCCGGCTCGCCGACGATCTCACGAAACTTGCCGACGGCGATGAAGCGTTGCGCGCCCGCGCCACCGCAGCCATGATCCCGCCGCTTCTGACCGCGCTCGATGAGCTGCGCGGCTATTTGCAGGCCGAGCCGGTCACGCTGCAAACCCTTCCGCCCGATATCACACAGCGATGGGTCACCAAGGACGGACAGTACAAAGTCGAGATCCTGCCCAAGGGCGACCCCACCGATAACGAGACGTTGCGCCGCTTCGCGCGCGCGGTGCAGGAGGTCGAACCGAACGCCACCGGCGGCCCGATTGCGATCCTTGAATCCGGTCGCACCGTGATCCATGCCTTCTTCGAAGCCGGGTTCTGGGCGCTGGGCTCCATCACCATCCTGCTCTGGGTCGTGCTGCGTCGTTTCGGCGACGTGCTGTTGACCATCATCCCGCTGCTGATGGCAGGCATCGTGACCATGGAGCTGATGGTCCTGTTCGGGATGAAGCTCAACTTCGCCAACATCATCGCGCTGCCGCTGCTGCTCGGCGTCGGCGTTGCCTTCAAGATCTATTACATCATGGCTTGGCGCGCGGGGCAGACCGACCTGCTGCAATCCAGCCTGACGCGCGCGGTGATGTTCAGCGCTTGCACCACCGCGACCGCCTTCGGCAGCCTGTGGCTATCGAGCCATCCCGGTACGTCCAGCATGGGCAAGCTAATGGCGCTTGCGCTGGTCACGACGATGGCGGCGGCCGTGCTGTTTCAGCCGCTGCTGATGGGCCCGCCGCGCGAGCGCGCCAAGACCAAGACCGAGCCGGTGCCGCAACCGAAGCCGGAGCC
>DASSJW010000656.1:0-2288 GCA_035690995.1 Xanthobacteraceae bacterium | reverse complement strand
CCGCTGTCGACCCTGGTCGAGGTCGATACCGGCAAGGTGGGACCGCTGTCGGTGGCGCATCAGGGACAGTTCCCGGCGGTCACGCTGAGCTTCAACCTGCAGGCCGGCATCGCGCTCGGCGAGGCCGTCGATGCCATCACGCAGGCCGCGCGCGAGATCGGCATGCCGTCGACGGTGACCGGGACGTTCCAGGGCAACGCCCAGGCGTTCCAGTCGTCGCTGTCGAGCGAGCCGGCGCTGATCGCCGCCGCCCTCATCGTCGTCTACATCATCCTCGGTATCCTCTATGAGAGCTTCATCCATCCGCTGACCATCCTGTCGACGTTGCCGTCGGCCGGCATCGGCGCGCTGCTGGCGCTGCAGTTCGGCCATATGGACCTGTCGGTGATCGGCATCATCGGCATCATCCTGCTGATCGGCATCGTGAAGAAGAACGGCATCATGCTGGTCGACTTCGCGATCGCCGCCGAGCGCGACCGTCACATGCCGCCGATCGCGGCGATCCGCGAAGCCTGCCTGCTGCGCTTCCGTCCGATCCTGATGACCACGGCGGCGGCGATGTTCGCCGGCATCCCGCTGGCGTTCGGGCACGGCACCGGCTCCGAGCTGCGCCAGCCGCTCGGCTACGCCATGGTCGGCGGCTTGGCGCTGAGCCAGGTGCTCACGCTCTACACCACGCCCGTGGTCTACCTCTATCTCGCCCGCGTCCAGAGCTGGCTCAATCGCGGCAAGCGGGAGGAGGCGCACGAGCAGGAGCGCGAGCGCGAACGGCTGCGCGTCGTTGCGGCCGAGTGAGCACGGCGCGCCGACCGCAGGGCGGACCAGCGCAGCGTCATCCATCAAGCGTCGCGATCGCAGCGGCGGGTTACGACTGCGCCTGACCCGCTCTACACTGCCCATTCCGAACAAACCGGATAACATCGCGCCGGTTACGCCGTATCGCTGTTCGAATGGAGCTCCATCATGCTGAAAGCCGTGATATTCGCCGCCGTGGCGATCGTGTCGGTCGCCGCGCTCACACGCTCTGCATCCGCGCAAGCCGCGCCCGCCGGGGTCGAGAAGAAGAACTACAATTACTCCGAATGGACCAAAGGACGGTTCTCCGAGGCGGTGACGGTCACCGGTCCCGGCAAGATGATCTTTCTCGCCGGCGTCGGCGCGGAGGACGAGAGCGGCGCGCCCGGAACGATCCTCTACAAAGGCGACTTCGCCGGACAGTGCAAATACGCCTACGACAAGATCAAACGGCTTCTGGACAAGCACGGCGCCACATTGGGCGACGTGGCCAAAATGGTCAGCTATCTGACCGACGTGCGCTATCAGCCGGACTACGGCAAGTGCCGCGTGGAGGCGTTCGGCAACCACCCGCTGCCAGCCCATACGCTGCTGACCATCAGCCAGCTCGCCTGGCCCGGCATGATCGTCGAGATCGACGTCACCGCGATCGTGGCGAAGTAGCGTCGTGCGCCGCTGGGCGGATGAGCACAGCATCATCCGCCCTTCCATCGACGACGCGGCGCCTTACGGCTGCGCCTAACCCGCCCGACGAACGCTACAGCGAGACCGGCGTGCCCATGAAGTCGCGCTTGCCGAGCTCGATCCCGCAATGGCGCAGGATGTCGTAGGCGGTGGTGCAGTGGAAATAGAAGTTCGGCAGCGAGTTGTTGAGCAGCAGCGACTGGCCCGTGAACTCGCGCACGGCTCCGCTCGGGAAGGTGATCTTGATCTGCTTGTCCTCGCTGCCGTCGATCTGCGCCGGCTTCAGTCCCTTGATGAACTCGATGGTCTTGGCGATGCGCTCCTTCAGTTCGGGAATGGTCGCGTCCGAGTTCGGGAGAGTCGGCGGCTCGGCGCCGGCGAGCCGGCCGCAGGCATTGATGGCGTGATCGGTCGCCGCCCGCACCTGCCGCCCGAGCGGAAACATATCGGGGGCAAGCCGCGTGTTCAGCAGCACCGACGGCTCGATCTTCTTGGCCTCGGCAAAGGCAGCCGCCTTGTCCAGCACCGCCGACAGGCTGGTGAGGAACTGCACGAAGATGGGAGCCGAGATCTTGTACATGGAAATGGCGGTCATCACACACAGCCCTTCGTTTAAGACAGAACATCAATTTCATACCAAATTAGCTGACCTCGCGGAATAATGCGTAGGGTGGGCAAAGGCGCCATTCCGCACGGCTGCCGGCGCACCGACGCTCATCCATGGCGCCGTGCCCAGGTGTCCACAGAGAAAAGTATTTGAAATCCGACCCGCGTGGGCACGGCGCGCGGAAAGGATCGCCATCGCGGCG
>DASSJW010000655.1:0-2654 GCA_035690995.1 Xanthobacteraceae bacterium | reverse complement strand
CTACGTGGGTCGCCGCGATGTCGGCGACGGCGAGCTACGTCAGATTGCGCGCACGATCATCAAGGAAAATCGCCTGTTCGACCCGCCGCTGGAAACCGAGCCCCCACAATCGCCACGTCAGCAAGTACGCTCGCGGCTGACGTGTCAGTGTCGCCATCACGCGGATTTAGAAGCGCGATCACCGGGCTTTCATGCCGATGGCCCGCATCTTCCGCTGGCAACGCCTAAACAGAATTGCGCAGCTTGACCAACGGAGTGCTCTCAGCGGGCATGCCGCCCCCACGGAAGAAGTCCGGGTTTGACCGATGCTGTCGAAAAAGGGCTCGACTGATGCTTCGAACACTGATTCCTGCTGATCGAGATCGGCAGGAGATTCGGGGATGATGGGACGACAGGACCGGGATCAGGGGCAGCTATTCTATGAGTTCAACCTCGACGAGGTGATTCCGAAGGAGCACCTGCTGCGACGAATGAATGTCTTCGTGACAGGCGTGCTCGCCGACCTGCACCAGCAGCTGAAGCCCTTTTACAGCGACATCGGCCGCCCGTCCGTCGATCCGGAACTGATGATCCGGATGCTCATTGTTGGATACTGCTACGGCATCCGACACGAGCGCCGTCTGTGCGAAGAGGTCAAGCTGCACCTTGCCTACCGATGGTTCTGCAAGCTCGATCTCGACGATAGGGTCCCGCATCACTCCACTTTTTCGGTCAATCGTCTTGAGCGCTTTCGCGAGAGCGACATCCTGCGCCACATCTTCGAGAGCGTCGTGGCGGCGTGCATGGCGCATGGCCTCGTCAAAGGCGAGGGTTTCGCGGTTGATGCAAGCGTGATGGAAGCAAATGCCAGCCGCTATCACGGCAAGGCGCCCGATGAGCTCGACTGGACGGACGCACAGCGTCAGAAGCGGGCGGTGGCAGAATATCTGGCGGCACTTGAGGCCGAAGCTCGATCACAAGCCGAGATAGATCGCTGCAACAGCGATGGCTCAGATAGTGGGGGCAACTCTCGACCTGACCGCAAGCCGCCCAAGGTGATTTCGCCGAGCGATCCATCGTCGGCCTGGACTGCCAAGGCGAACAAGCGCGTGCTGTTCGGCTACGGCCTCAACTATCTGATCGATATCGAGCACGCCATCATTGTCGATGTCGAGGCGACCCCCGCGCGCACTTATGACGAGGTCGCGGCGACGCGCACAATGATCGAACGCACGCGGCATCGCTTCGGGTTGAGCCCCAAGCGGCTCGCGGCCGACACGGCCTACGGGATCGGCAGGTTCCTGGCTTTCGTCACCGGCGCGGGCATCATCCCACACATCCCTGTTTGGGATATGAGCCCGCGGGACGACGGCACATTCTCGCGGTCCGAGTTCAAGTTCGACAGCAGGCGCAACCTCTACATCTGCCCGGCAGGCGCGACGCTGACGACCAGTGGCCGGGTCCACAGCGACCATGCGATCCGATACTTCGCATCCGTGCCTCGCTGCCGGGAGTGCCCGCTGAAGCAAAGATGCTGTCCGAACATGCCCTCGCGCCGGATTGTGCGGGACGTCAACGAGGCGGCCCGCGACATCGCTCGCCGCAAGATGCAGACGAAGGCCTTCTTGAAATCGCGCGATCAAAGGAAGCGGGTCGAGATGCGCTTTGCCCACCTGAAGACGCATCATGGATTCGAACGCATGCGGCTGCGCGGCCTTTCCGGCGCCCGCGACGAGTTCCATCTCGCCGCCATCGTTCAAAACCTCAAGACCATGGCCATGCGCCTGCTCGGACCACCGCCTAAACTGGCGTAAGCGTGAGTTGGGTCGACAGTACCATCTGTCCACCAGGACCCAGCAGCTGTCCTCGAAAACAACTGCAAAACAGGTCATCGGTCTCACAAACCCCGCCAACCTCGCTAATCACCGAGTTTTTCGACAGCATCGACCCAACTGCGACATCGACCGCCTGAATCTGCTGTGATGCACAACGCGGCATTTCTGGTAGGCTGAAAGCCCCGGTTTGAGAGGAAACACATGAGACGGCGCGAGTTCATCTCGCTGCTCGGCGGCGCGACGGCGGCGTGGCCATTCCCGGCGAGCGCGCAGCAGCAACCGGCGACGATGCCGGTGATCGGGTTTCTCCACCCCACATCGCCTGACGCGAACGCGGACCGCCTGCGCGCATTTCGCCAGGGCCTTAGAGAAACCGGCCATGTCGAGGGCGAGAACGTGGCGATCGAGTACCGTTGGGCGGACGGTGAATTCGCGCGGCTGCCGGAGCTGGCGGCCGATCTGGTGCGCCGCCGGGTCGCCGTGATCGCCGCGATCGGTCCTCCTGCGGCGCTCGCGGCTAAAGCTGCGAGTCAGACGATTCCGATCGTCTTCGCTGTTCCCGAGGATCCGGTCAAGCTAGATCTTGTCGCCAGCCTCGCCCGGCCGGGCGGCAATGCGACCGGGATCAATTTTTTCCAAGCCGAGGTGACCGCAAAGCGGCTGGGACTTTTGCGTGAGCTGGTGCCCGCGGTTGCGCGGGTCGCGGTACTGGTCAATCCGGCCAACATTGCTTCATCGGCGGCACGCAGAGACCTGGAACTGGCTGCTCGCACCCTCGATGTTCAAATCCAATTTTATGACGCCAGAACCAATCGCGAGATCGATGCGGCCTACGCAGCC
>DASSJW010000654.1:0-4419 GCA_035690995.1 Xanthobacteraceae bacterium | reverse complement strand
GCTTCCATCTCCGGCATTGCCTCCGGATCCGTGCAGCGAGCTCCTCGCAGCCAGGTCATCATGCCTGGCGGGCGGTGTCCCGGACCTCCCGAGTCCGCGGTTACGAGCCGCAGCCGCAGGACGCCACTCCCCGCTCCGCCTTCAGGATCGTCTCCGGAGACGGCCCCTCCATGAGCGAGGATGCGAATCTTCTAGCACAAATTCGTTACGTAGTCAATAGCGAGGTTGTTACGTAGTCATCAGGGCGCGCACGGTCATCCTCGTCTGCGGGCGCAGAGGCGCTTGATCGGGCGGGCACACTCGAGCGGGTTACGTCAACTTCCGCAGCAGGCGAATGACCGCCTCCTGCTCGGCGACGGTCAACGGCGTCAAGGTCTGGCGAGTGATTTGTCTGGCAACTTTCACCGCCGCATCCGCCACGGCGCGGCCGGCATTGGTCAGCGCGATGGCGCGCCGGCGGCGGTCGTTCGCATCAGGACGAGCGGTGACCAGGCCGCGTGCCTCGAGCCGGTCCACCACGCCCTTGGTCGTGGCGGCGTCGAGATAGATGAGGCGGCCGAGCTGGTTCTGCGAGCATGGCCCGACTTCGCGCAGTTTGGCCAGCGCCGCGAATTGCGTCTGCGTCAGCCCGTTGACGATCCGCGACATGAAGATCGACGTATGCCGCTGCATGGCGACACGCAGGAGGAAGCCGACCTGATCGTCGAGTCGATATTCGGATCGCGCGGCGCGTCGGGGGCGGGAGGCCATGGTCACACCGACAGCAGGCGGCGCTGGGCCGCGACGTCCTTGGCGAGTTCGGCCATGGGACCGTGCCATTGCAACTGGCCCTTCTCCAGCACATAGGCGCGGTCGCACACGAGTTCGGCGAAGTGGATGTTCTGCTCGGACAGGAGCACCGACAGGCCTTCCTTCTTGAGTTCGACGATAGTGTTGGCCATCTGCTCGACGATCACCGGCGCGACGCCTTCGGAGGGCTCGTCGAGCAGCACCAGCAGCGGATTGCCCATGAGCGTGCGGGCGACTGTGAGCATCTGCTGTTCGCCGCCGCTCATATGGGCGCCGCGACGGTCGGGCATGGCGCCGAGATTGGGAAAGATCGCGAACAGTTTTTCCGGGGTCCACGACGGCGTCGGACGGCCGTCGGGATGATGCCGCACCGGCTGGCGACCGATGTCGAGATTTTCGAGCACGGTGAGATCGGAGAAAATACGCCGGTCCTCCGGCACGAAACCGAGGCCCCGGCGCGCGATCTCGAACGGCTTGAGCTTCGAGATATCCTCGCCGAGAAAGCAGACGGTGCCGGCGCGCTGGGTGATCAGGCCCATCAGCGCCTTGAACGTCGTCGACTTGCCGGCGCCGTTGCGGCCCATGAGCGCGACCACCTCGCCGTGACCGACCTGAAAGGATGGCTCGAACAGGATTTGGGCGGCGCCATACCACGCCTTGAGGCCCTTGACCTCGAGCATGTTCATGGCCGCACCTCAAGATGGGGCTTATAGGTGCTGCCGGTACCCAGATAGACCGCCTGCACTTGCGCGTTGTCGCGGATCGCTTCGGCATTGCCGTCGGCGATCAGCACGCCGCGCGCGAGCACGATGATGCGATCGGCGTAGGCGAACACCACGTCCATCGAATGCTCGGTGAACAGAACGGAGATTTCGCGCTCGATCACCAGGCGTTTCACCAGCGCGATCAGATCGTGGCGTTCGCGCGACGCCATGCCGGCGGTCGGCTCGTCCATGAGAAGGAGGCGCGGGTCGTTGGCGAGCGCGATGGCGAGCTCGACGCGCTTCACGTCGCCGTAGGCGAGCTCCTTGCAGGCACGGGCGGCGGCATCCGCCATGCCGACCTGGTCGAGCAGCTCGATGGCGCGGGCGTGATGGCGACCCGCGAATGCAGCGCCGAACCGGAAAATCTCCCGGTGGTGGCTCACCAGCGCCATCTGGACGTTCTCGGACACGGTCATCGACCCGAAGGTCGCCGCCACCTGGAAGGTGCGGCCGACACCCTGGCGCCAGATGTCGCGCGGGTGCAAGCCAACTATGCTGCGATCCGCCAACCGGATGTCGCCGCGATCGGGCCGGAGCTGGCCATTGATCATGTTGAAGCAGGTCGATTTCCCCGCGCCGTTGGGGCCGATCAGCGCCAGGAATTCGCCCTCGCCGACGTCGAAGCTCACGTTGTCGACGGCGTGCACGCCGCCGAAGGCCTTGGACAGGTTGCGGACGGAGAGAATGCTCATGCGGGCTTTCTCCGCGCCGCCAGCCGCTTGCCCAGCGCGCCGACGATGCCGCCGGGGAACACCAACACCAGCAGCAGGATCACCGCGCCGAGGAGGCCGCGCCAGAACACGGTCTGACGCATGATATTGTCCTGCAGGATGGTGAAGACGGCGGCGCCGACGATCGGGCCGGTCAAGGTCTGGATGCCACCCAGCAGGACCATGACCATGGCGTCGATCGAGCGCGAGACGCCGGCCACATCGGGTGAGATCGTGCCTTTGGCGAAAGCAAAGATGCCACCGGCGATGCCGCCGAATGCGCCTGCGATGGCGAAGCCGATCCAGTGCACGCGTTTGACGTTGATCCCGATCGCTTCAGCGCGTAACGGCGAGTCGCGCCCGGCCCGCATGGCATAGCCGAAGGGGGCGAACAGGGCGTGGCGCAACAGCAGGACCCCGGCGACCACCACCGCGAGCGTCATCAGATAGAAGGCCGGGCGGCTGTCGAACGGGGACTGCGGCCAGATTCCTAGAATGCCATTGGAGCCGCCGGTCACGCCCTCCCATTGGAACAGGATGGACCAGACGATTTGCGCAAAGGCCAAGGTCAACATCGCGAGATAGACCCCGGACAGCCGCACCGCGAACCAGCCGAACAGCAAAGCGCCCAGCAGCGCCGCGACCGGCGCGGCGACGAGCGCGACCGGCGTCGGCGCGGCGAGGAATTTCACCATCAGGGCCGCGCCGTAGGCACCGAGGCCGAAATACGCGGCATGGCCGAAGGAGTGCATGCCGCCGGGACCCATGATGAAATGCAGCGAGGTCGCGAACAGGATCGCGATCAGCACGTCGATGCCGAGCACCAGCACATAGGGTGACGCCTTGTTCGCGAATGGCAGCAGCAGAAGGGCGACGAGGATCACGGCCGCCACCGCCTTGAGTAGCAGACTTGCGGGACGGATCGGGTCGTCGATCTCGGCGGGATTGCGCACCGCGGCTTGCGGGCGTCCGAGCAGCCCGTAGGGGCGCACGATCAGCACGACCGCCATCACCAGGAACTCGGCGACGAGGGTGAGCTTGGAAAAGTTGACGGCAAAGCCGCCGACATTGACCACGCCCAGCCCGATGCACAGGGCCTTCACCTCGGCGATGATGACGGCCGCGAGGAAAGCCCCGCTGATCGAACCCATGCCGCCGACCACGACGACCACGAACGCATCGCCGATCACGATCAGGTCGAGCCACAAATTGGCCGGCTCGCGCGCAACCTGCAACGCGCCGCCGAAGCCGGCGAGGAAGGAGCCGAGCACGAACACGACCGTGAACAGCATGGCTTGGTTGACGCCCAGCGCGCCCACCATTTCGCGGTCCTGGGTGGCGGCGCGGATCAGCCGGCCGAACCGGGTCTTCGCCAGCATCAGGTGCAACAGCAGCAGGACGACCGGGCCGATGACGATCAGGAACAGGTCGTAGCTCGGGAAATTGCGACCGAGAATTTCCACCGAGCCGCGCAAGCCCGGTGCGCGCGGGCCCAGCAGGTCTTCGGGCCCCCAGATGTATTGCGCCACGTCGTTGATGACCAGGACGAGCGCAAAGGTGGCGAGCAGTTGGAACAGCTCCGGTGCCTGGTAGATGCGGCGCAGCAGCAGCATCTCGATCAGGCCGCCGAGCGCCGCCACGATAAGCCCGGCGGCGACGATGCCGCCCCAAAAGCCGACAACCCCACCCACCTTGAGGGCGATGGTCGCGGCGAGATAAAGCCCCAGCATGTAGAACGAGCCGTGGGCGATATTGATGATGCGGGTGACGCCGAAGATCAGTGACAGGCCGGCGCCCACGAAAAACAGGCTGGACGCTGCGGCGAGGCCGTTGAGCGCCTGGAACAGAAGGGCTTCGAGACTCATGGCGAAAAAAGCCGCCTAGCCCATACCGAATCCGGTTGACCGGTTTGTCCCCGCGCCGGAACGCGGCCGATCTCGGATTGATCCGAGATCGCCTGCGCGGGGACGGTTAATTGATCAGACGGACTGAGCGGGTGCGGTCAATTCATCGCCGCCGCCGGGCGCAGCTTCTTGATCTCTTCGTCTGGGGGCATCACGCTCGCTCCGTCGACATATTTGAAGTTCGACATCGTGCCCTTGCCATCCTTCAAGGCAATCTGACCGACATAGGCGCCGACGGTCGCCTGGTGGTCG
>DASSJW010000653.1:0-4133 GCA_035690995.1 Xanthobacteraceae bacterium | reverse complement strand
GCTGTTGCGGCCGAACGGCCGCGGCGCGGGCCCGGCCTGCGCCTTGGCGGCGAACAGCCTGACCACGCTGGCAAAGATCTGCCCGAGCGAATCGTCGGGGATGTCGCCCAGCCGGTCCGCCTCGATCGCATCGGCGCAGAGCGCGGAGATCTCGCTCGCCAGCGATTCGAACGACGGGGCGGCCTCATCAGACGGCGACATAAATTTCTCCATCGCGCTCGATGACCTCGAACTTCTGCAACCGCAGCCGCTTGTCGGCGACGTGGTAGCCGTCCGACAGGTGAAACTCGTAGCCGTGCCAGGGACAAACGATGTGCATGTCGGTGTCGTCGAAAGTCTTGCCGTGGAAGACGCCGTTCTCGTCGACCAGTTCCTTCACCTGCGGCATGCGCAAGCCCTCGCAGGCCGGCCCGCCCTGGTGCGGGCAGTGGTTGCGGTAGGCATAGTACTTGCCGTCGTGGCGGATGACGCCGATCTCGATCTTGCCGGCCCGCACGATCCGCACCCCGCCCTCGGCCATCTCGCCGTCGCGGCAAACCAACATTTCGGCCATCGGCCTCCCTCCGATTTAAAATAATTCATAAGGTACCATATTATATGGTACCTTAACAGCGTCAACACGGGGAGGCTGTTCGGCGGCTGAGGATGACATGGCGGCGACACCGGAAAAACCACGCAAGGCCCCTGCCCGGCCGCCCAAGACCGGGATCGGCATGCTGCTGCGCGACGCCGACACGGCGTTCAACCGCTATCTGACTGCGCAGCTGGCCGTTCACGGCGTCACCTTCGGCCAGTTTCAGCATCTGCGGAATCTGTGGGTGGAGAACGGCCTCACCCAGGCTGAGCTGTCGCGCCGCATCGGCATCGAGATGGCGTCATCGACGGCAATCCTGGATGCGCTCGAAACCGCAAAGCTCATCACCCGCCTGCGCAATGCCGCCGACCGCCGCAAGATCAACGTCTTTCTGACCCCGGCCGGCGCCGCGCTGGAGCGGCCGCTGATGGCCTGCGCCGCCGACGCCAACAAGCGCGCCCGCAAGGGCCTCAGCACCGCCGAGGTCGCTCAGCTGTTCGCGCTCACGGGACAGATCATCGAGAATTTCCGGACGTTGCGGGCCGCGGCAGCTCCGCGCGGACGGGTGCGCCGGAACATGCCGCGGGCGGCGGAGTAAGCGTTGGCTTTGCCGGCCGACCGCCCTACTTCCTGACCGCCGCCTCCACCACCGATTTCAACTGCGCCAGCCCGTTTTCCATGTCGCGGCCGACCATCCGGTCCATGTTCATGAACAGACACAACGCCTTGGCAACGAGATTGTTGCGGCCGGCCATGATCCAGGTGACGGCGGTCTGATTGCCTTCGGGCCTGAACGTGAATTCCGTGGTGTTGCTGGCCTCGAACGGCTTGATGAAGTCGACCTTGATCTTCACCAGATCGTTGGGATGGCTCTCGGTCACGGTCATGCGCCCTTCGCCGACCTTGTCGTTGCCGGCCCAGGTGAACACCGCCCCCGGTCCGGCCGCAGGACCGCCGAAGGCCGCCTTCGCCGCGGGATCGAGTTTCGCCCACGGCGACCAGGCCTGCCAGTTATGGAAATCGTTCACCTGCGCAAACACCTCGGGCGTCGGCGCCGCCACGGTCGCGGTCCGCACCACGCGGAATTCGGAGGGCTGCATGGCGACGTATCCGACAAACACCACGCCGATCGCCGCGAGTGCGATGAGAATTTTCTTGAGCATTGCAACGCCCCAAGTGAATGCAAGGCCGTGTGAGTGCAAGGCCGTGTCAATGCAAGGCCGTGAGCCGCGGACCCCGTGATATCCCCGGCCTTCCCCGTCCCGGACCATAGCTGTGAAGCAGCGGGGTGGGAAAGCCCCGCCGCACTCAGTCCAGTTCCGGCATGTCGAAGTCCTGCCAGCCCGGCACGTCGGCGACGTCGTAGAACTTCTCGCCGAACGGGCGCGTGGCATCGATGCCGATGCAGGACGAGATCCGCATGGTGCGGTCGCGGCTGAGGTCGACCGAGGGATCGGACGGGCCCGCCGGCGTGTTCTCGATCACGATCACGTCGCGCTGCGGCTGGACTCGGAATGCCATCGCCCATTCGACCTCGGTCGATGAGTGCACGTCGATATCGGGATCGACGATGATGGTCCATTTCGGACGGATATTGCTCGCCATCGCCGCAAGGATCACTTGCCGCGCTTCGCCCGCGTAGCGCGGCTGCATGGCGATCACGACGTAGAACGACACCCCCGCCGATGCCCGCACGGACACTTGGGTGATGGTGGGAAACTGGCGCTTGAGCGCGCGGAAGAACGACGCCTCGAACGGGACCTGTTTGAGGATGTGGTTCTCGGTGATCGGCTTGCCCGTGAGCAGGCCCTGAAAGATCGGCTTGCGGCGGTGCGTGATCGCCGTGATGCGCGCCACCGGCTTCTGCGACGGGCGCGTGTAATAGCCGGTATATTCGCCCAGCGGGCCTTCCAGCACGGTCTGGTTGAGGTCGACCTCGAACTCGATCACCACCTCGGAGGTCGCCGGCACTTCGAGGTCGCAGGTGAGGCATTGCGCCAATTCCACCGGCGCGCCGCGCAAGCCGCCGGCCACGTTCCAGTCGTTGGTGTCGTCGGGGACCTGCACCTGGCAGGTATAGGCGAGAATCGGGTCGACCCCGATCACCAGCGCGGCCTTCGGCACGCTGCCGAGACGCTTGTGCTTGGCGAGATGCTTGCCGAAACGGTGGAACGGTTGCGCCGAGAACGAGACCGTGTCCTTGCCGAGGATCAGAAAACGGTAATGGCCGATATCGGGGATGCCGGTTTCCGGATCCTTCGACACCACGATGCCGGGCGTGATGTAGGGGCCGCCGTCCTGCGGGCTGTAGGTCGGTACCGGCCAGCGCCGGATGTCGATGTCCTCGCCGGTGATGACTTCGTCCTGGCACGGCGCCTTGCCGGCAAAGGCCGTCGGCGGGATCGGGTTGTCGAGCCCGGTGAGAACCTTGTCGAAGATCGTGTCCTCGTCCGCCTCGAACGCGAGCAGCGCCTTGCTGCGGGTGGAATAGACGCCGGCGACCAGCGGGTAGTCGGTGCCGTTGCGGGTGAACATGATGGCGGGGCCCTGGCGCACATAGCTTTGCTTCATCGCCTTGCCGACATCGTTCAACGCCACCGGCCGGTTGACGTCGATGAGTTCGCCATGCTGCCGGAGCACATCGAGGAACTGGCGAAAATCCTGGTACGGCATCGAAGTCCCTCGATTGTCGCGTGCATTGCAGCCATGTCGTTTTTCGGTGCAGGCCGGCCGCGGACTTGATCCCGGACGCAAACCGGTTCACCGAAGAAAACGCGTCGAAAGCACACGACGTATATTTGCATTTGGAGCGGAAAAGAAGGAGCTTCCCGCGCGCGGCCGGACCATCGTTCCGGCGCTGCTCTCGCGCCGTGGATGCGATGCCGTCGATGACCGATCTCGAACAAAAAACGCCATCCGCCGACTTCCGCTTCATCGGCAAGCCTGTCGTCCGCAAGGAAGACGAACGACTGACCACCGGCCGCGGCCGGTTCAGCGACGATTTCAGCGTCCCCGGCCAGGCCTACGCGGTGATGGTGCGCTCCCCTCATCCGCACGCGCGCATCCGCGGCGTGGATGGAACGCGGGCCAAGGCGATGCCGGACGTGCTCGGCGTGTTCACGGGCGCGGATTGCCTCGCCGACGGCCTCGGCGCCATTCCGCACGACCCGCTGCCCAAGACCAAGTACGACATGAAGCTCACCGCGGCGGGTGGCGGCGCGGTCTTTATCGGCCCGCACATGCTGCTGCCCGCCGACAAGGCGCGGCACGTCGGCGAGGCGGTGGCGATGGTGGTGGCGGAGACGCCGGCGCTGGCGCTCGACGCCGCCGAAGCGGTCGACGTCGACTATGAGGTGCTGCCTGGCGTCTATCATTCCGAGGACGCGATGCGGCCGGGCGCGCCGGCGGTCTGGGACGAGGTACCCGACAACATTCCGGTCGACACCTTCTTCGGCGACCGCGCGGCGACGGAGAAAGCCTTCGCGAATGCCGACCATGTCGTCGCCATGGACTTCCACATCGACCGCGTGACCGGCGTGCCGATGGAGCCGCGCGCCGC
>DASSJW010000652.1:0-38066 GCA_035690995.1 Xanthobacteraceae bacterium | reverse complement strand
GCCGGAGGCCTGATGACGCGTGACGACCTCAAGAACTATCGGGCGGTGGAGCACGTACCGGTGCGCGGGCGCTATCGCGGCTACGACGTCCTCTCGATGCCGCCGTCCTCGTCCGGCGGCGTGATCCTCATCGAAATGCTCAACATCCTCGAAGGCTACCCCGATCTTGCCGCCGATGACGCGCGCCGCCTGCACCTGATGATCGAGGCGATGAAGCTCGCCTATGCCGACCGCGCCACGTTCCTCGGCGATCCCGCGAGCGTCGACGCGCCGCTCGCACGCCTGCTGTCGAAGGATTATGCCGCCAAGCTGCGCGCACGCATCGATGTCGCACGGGCACGGCCGGCGCGGGAGATTTATTCCGGCGGCGCAACGCTGCGCGAAGGGGATAATACGACGCATTTTTCCGTCGTCGACCGCTTCGGCAACGCCGTATCCAATACCACCACGCTCAATTTCAGCTATGGGCTCGGTCTCGTCGCCGACGGCACCGGCGTCCTGCTCAACAACGAGCTCGACGACTTTGCCGCCAAGCCCGGCGCGCCCAACGCGTTCGGACTGGTTGGTGGCGCCGCCAATGCGCCAGGACCCGGCAAGCGTCCACTCTCTTCCATGACGCCGACCATCGTGCTCAAGGACGGCAAGCCGTTCCTCGTCACCGGCTCGCCGGGCGGCAGCCGCATCATCACCGCGGTGCTGCAGGTGATCCTCAACGTGATCGACCGCAAGCTCTCGCTCCCGGACGCGGTGGCGGAGCCGCGGATCCATCATCAATGGTCGCCGGACGAGGTCATGGTCGAACGCGGCTTGCGGTCCGAGCTGATCCGCGCGCTCGAGGCGCGCGGCCATAACGTGGTGGACCGGTTGCCGCCCACCTCGGCCAACTCGATCCTGGTAACCGCCGGCGGCTTCGTCGGCGCGCCCGACAACCGCACCCGCGGCGCGCTGGCCGCAGGGTATTAGCGCGCGCTCAAAGTGGGTCTGTCACCACGCACGGCAGCCCTTCCTCGGCTCCTGCATCCGCTCCCCCGCAAGGGGGGAGGAGTTCACGCGCCGCGGCACCACCGTTCCATTTACTTCAACGACGCACTTTGAGCGACCTCGGCCCATTTGGCGATCTCGTGCTTGAGAAACGCATCGAGCTTTTCGGGTGATCCTCCGACATAGCGATAGCCGAGCGTGACGCCCTTCTCCTTCACGTCGGGCATCGCCAGGATGCGTTCCACGTCGGCATTGACCTTGGCGATGATCTCCTTCGGCGTGCCCTTGGGCGCAAACAACGCGTACCAGCTGGTCTCGTCCACGAACTTCACGCCGAGCTCGTTGAAGGTCGGCACATCCGGAAGCTGCGCCGCCCGCGTCGTTCCCGACACTGCCAGCGCGCGCATGCGCCCCGCCGTCACGTTGCCGATGTGGCCGCCGAGCGTCGGGAGGAACACCGCGATGCGGCCGGACATGACGTCGGTCGCCGCCTGCGAGACCGACGTATAGGGCACGTGCTGGAGCTTGATGCCGGCGAGATCGCTGAACAGGACGGTGGCGAGATGCCCGCTGGTGCCGGTGCCGAGCGAGGCGTAGTTCAATTCACCGGGATGCGCCTTGGCGTAGTCGATCAGCTCCCGCACCGAACGGAACGGAGAGCTCGGCGGCACCAGCAGTACATCCTGCGCGGTGGCGACCAGCATGATGGGGTCGAAGTCCTTGAGCGGGTCGAAGTCCTTGCTCGGCTGCAGCGTCACATTGACGCCGAGCGTCTGCGCACCAAAGTGCAGCGTGTAGCCGTCGGGTGCGGATTTCGCGGCGGCCGCGGCGCCGATATTGCCGCCGCCGCCCGGCCGGTTCTCGATGACGACGTTCTGACCCCAGGCCTCGCCGAGCTTCTGCGCCAGGATGCGGCCCAGCGTATCGATCGTACCGCCGGCAGGGAACGCAATCAGAATGCGCACGGGTCGGTCGGGATAGGTTTGCGCCGATGCGGCGCCGTTCAATGCGAGCGCCGCCGCCAACAGCAACCCCGAAACCAGCAACCTCAATCCCATGCGCTCCTCCTGATCCGTTCTTCGGTCGCCGAGCCGCGGCGCTCCCACGCGTTCGTCGCAACCGGCGACGCCGCAACGGCGCTCAGCGCAACGACGCGCTCTTCGCGACTTCGGCCCACTTGGCGATCTCGTGCTCGAGCATCGCGCCGAGCTTCTCTGGTCCACCACCGATGAAACGGTAGCCCAGCGCAGTCTCGCGCTCCTTCATGTCAGGCTGCGCGAGGATGCGGGTCATGTCGGCGTTGATCTTGACGACAATCTCCTTCGGCGTCCCCTTGGGAGCGAACAGCGCATACCAGCTCGACTCGTCGACGAAGCCGATGCCCAGCTCGTTGAAGGTCGGAACGTCGGGGAACTGCGCAGCGCGCGCGCGGCCGGACACCGCCAAGGCGCGCATCTTGCCGGCCTGGATGTTGCCGACGGCGCCTCCGAGCGTGGTGATCCACAACGAGATGCGGCCCGAGATCATGTCGGTGACGGCCTGGCTGTAGGAGGTGTACGGCACGTGCTGGACCTTGATGCCGGCAAGATCACTGAACAGCGTGGTGGCGAGATGACCGCTCGACCCGATGCCGAGCGAGGCATAGTTCAGCTCGCCCGGATGCGCCTTGGCGTAGTCGACCAGGTCCTTGACCGAGCGGAACGGCGAATTGGGCGGCACCATCATGACGTCCTGGGCGGTCGCGATCCACATGATCGGCTCGAAGTCCTTGACCGGATCGAGTCCCTTCATCGGCGCCAGCGTCACGTTCACCGCCAGCACCTGCCCACCAAGGTGAAGCGTATAGCCGTCCGGCGCCGACTGTGCCGCCGCCGCCGCGCCGATATTGCCGCTGGCGCCCGGGCGATTCTCCACGAACACCGACTGGCCCCAGACTTCGCTGAGCTTCTGCGCGACGATGCGGCCGAGCGTATCGATGGTGCCGCCGGCGGCGAAGGCAATGATGATGCGCAGGGAGCGGTCGGGGTAGGTTTGTGCGGATGCACTCGTGGGCGCTGCGGCACACGCCGCGAATATCCACGCCACGGCCAAGGCCACGGTCGCATATCCGTGCCGCATGCAATCCTCCCGGATCCACCCTTCAGCAACGGCCGGTCTCGTGCCGGCTTTGAAGGCAAGCGTATATCATCCGCCGCGCAAATCGCAGCAGCGCACGGTCCGAGAACTGGACTGCAGAATCTGGGAGATTTTGGAGCGGGCGAAGGGATTCGAACCCTCGACCCCGACCTTGGCAAGGTCGTGCTCTACCCCTGAGCTACACCCGCATCCGAACTCCGGTCGACCGACGGCCGCCGGAACATCCGGCCACCTATGCCAAAAGGTGCCTGCCTTTGCAACCGCCTCCCCGTCCGGCGTTCGCCTGCGGCAGCGGGCCCCTTGTGGCGAGCGGGCGTGCAGTCAATAAAGCAAGGCGTCCGCGGGCCCCCGCCTTACGGCGAGGGCGCGATTTCGCCGCAAGCGTTTGCTTGGTGGCGTGATCCTGCCTGAAAAGGCTGCCCCGCTTCGGCACCCATGCTCGGCGAGACCGCCGCCGCGGGCCGCCCAAGTCGATTTCACGTCAAACCATCGGACTCCACACCCATCATGACGCTCTCCTCAACGCCCCCCGCCGCGCATTCCGAGATTTCTGCGACCAAGGCCCAAGCGACGCTCGGCACCGATTACATCCTGAACGCGCTGGCGGAGGAGGGCCTCGGCCACCTGTTCATGGTCCCCGGCGGCCTGGTCGATCCGTTCATGCCGGCGCTCGCGCGGCAGGACAAGCTCACGCCGGTGGTCGCCGCGCACGAAGGCGGCGCCGTATTCATGGCGGATGGCTATGCGCGGGCGAGCGGCGGCTTCGGTGCCGCGCTTGGCATCGGCGGCCCCGGCGCCTGCAACATGGCGACCGCGGTCGCCACCGCGAAGACCGATGGCTCGCCGGTGCTGGTCATGACCGGCGAGGTGCCGCTCGACATGGAAGGCCGCGGCGTGTTCCAGGACGCGAGCCAGGCCACCCTTGACGACACGACCGTCATGGCGCCGCTCGCGCGCCTGTCCAAGACGGTCGGCAGCAGCAAGAACCTCAATCATTGGTTCCGCCATGCGTTGACAACCATGTGGTCGCAGCCGCGTGGGCCGGTTCATCTGTCGCTGACCCATGACGCCCTCACCGGCGAATGCGCGGCTGACTACGTCAAGGTGGAGCCCTTCTTCGCCGACGCGCGGCCCTTGAGCATGGGGCCGGCGGAGGCGGCGCTGAAGCTCATCGCCGATCCCGAGCGCCGGAGCATTGCCTTTCTGGTCGGCGCCGGGGTCGAGCACGATGCCGCCGCCGTGCGCCTGCTCCACGTCGCCGAACGCTGGGCGATACCCGTGGCCACGACGCTTCGCGCCAAGGGGGTGTTTCCCGAGGATCACGAGCTGTCGCTTGGCGTGTTCGGCTACGCCGGCACGCGCCACGCCACCGACGCGATTCTCGGCGGCGGGCTCGATTGCCTCATTGTGCTCGGCTCGGGCCTCAACGAGCGCGACACGATGCATTGGACGTTGCGCGAGCGGTCGAAGGCACTCATCGTCCTCGTCAATACCGACATGGACGAGCTCACCGCCAACGGCGATCTGGGACACGTGGTGCCGGGGAGCTGCCATGCCTTCCTCGACCTGATGCACGAGCGCGTCGCCGATATCGCGCCGGCGCTGCAGGCCGGCCAGGCGCGGCGGCGCGACTGGTTGGAGAAGATCAAATCGGGCCCGCGGCTCTACGACGTCGAGTCCTGCAGCCGGCGGACCGCACCGATCCATCCGGCCACGGCCATCAGCGCGCTGCGCAAGGTGTTCCCGCGCAACGGCAGCGTGCTGGTCGATTCCGGCGCCCACCGCGCCTTCGCCGGCCACTACTGGCTCGCCTACGAACCGCGCACCTATATCTCCGCCACCAATCTCGGCCCCATGGGCTGGGCCATACCGGCGGCCGTCGGCGTGCAGTGCGCGCGGCCGGACACCCGCGTCGCCGTCATCACCGGCGACGGCTGCATGCAGATGCACGGCATCGAGGTGCAGACCGCGGCGCGCTACCAACTGCCGATCATCTATGTCGTCATCAACAACGGCGCGCTCGGCAATGTCTGGCTGCGTGCGCGCCAATATGGCGCTCTCCCCGCCGAGTTGACCAGCATTCCCGATCACGATTGGGCCGGCTTTGCCCGCTCGCTCGGGGCACAAGGTTTTACCGTTCGCGATCCGGCCGAGCTCGAGGGCACATTCGAGCTCGCCCTTGCCGCCGGCGCGCCGGCGCTGATCGACGTCAAGGCCGACAAGAACTGTCCAACGCCGGTGTACGATTTCAACGCCGGGGTCCGCGCCTGGTCCTACCACGAATAGACGAGGCGCCGCCCGCGACCTCGGGTCATCACCCTTCGGAAATGCCCATGACCGTGCTCGATATGAACCCGTCGACATTGTCCTCCGACGCGCAGGCCCTCTACGAAAAGATGGCCGCGCGGCGTCAGGCGCACGGTGAGCACTTCGGCGGGCCCTATCTCGCCCTGCTCAACCATCCGGAGCTCGCCCGCCGCATCGAGGAGCTCGGCTTCTTTTTGAAATTCAAGGGCGCGCTGCCGCGCACCATCTACCAATTCATCGTGCTCACCATCGCGCGCACGACCGGCGCCGGATTCGAATGGCAGGACCATATCGAGCATGCGCGTGCCGCCGGCCTGCCCCCGGAGGTGATCGATTGCATTGCCTCCGCGCGCACCGACGCGTTGCCGGAGCCTTACGCGCTCGTGCATGCGATCCTGACCAAGACGATGGCATGGCAGCTGGTGCCGGACGATCTGCAGACACGGGCGGTCGCCACGTGGGGCAAGCATGGCCTGGTCGAGATCGTGGTCCTGTCGGGTTTCTATCAGATGTTCGCAGCGATCAATCAGGGTTTCGGAATCGGACTACCGGACACCTCCGGCCAGAAGACCGACTAGCTTTCACCTCCTCAGTTATCCGCTTTGCGTCGCATGATGCCCGCCACGCCCTCCGACCTCTTCGCTTTCCTCGACCGCCTCGGCATCGCGCATGAGACGGTAACGCATCCGTCGCTGTTTACCGTGGAGCAATCGCGCGCGCTGCGCGGAACCATCCCGGGCGGCCATACCAAGAACCTGTTCCTCAAGGACAAGAAGGGGAGCTTGTTCCTGGTGACGGCGCTCGAGGATGCGATGATCGAGCTCAAGTCGCTGCACCGGCTGCTCGGCGCGGGCGGGCGATTCTCCTTCGGCTCCGCCGACCTCATGCGGGAGACGCTGGGAGTCGAGCCGGGCGCCGTCACGCCGTTTGCGGCGTTGAACGACAGCGATCGGCGCGTGAGCGTGGTGCTCGATGCCGCCATGATGCAGCACGAAACGCTCAATTATCACCCGCTGGTCAACACCATGACCACATCGATCGCACGGGCGGACTTGCTGCGATTCCTGCAGGCGACCGGGCATCCACCCCGCATCGTGGCCGTGACAAATTCCGGCGAAGCGCAGGCCGGGACCTGATCCGCGATGCCCGCCGGTTCCAGCGCGCCCGGCGGCTCACAGATCCGCCCGGTTCCGGGACATCGCGCCGGGGAGGCCGCGTCACCGGCCATAAGCGGGAAAAGGATGCGGCGGCGCGGCGCGTTTCGTCATTGCAAACACCCCTGTTGACACCATTTAATTCGCCATATTCAGGTTTCGACCCGATCGAGCCTGTCACGGGGGCGTTCGGCGATTTTGAACGGCCCAAGTCAGTGGCTCGAGCCGGGTGGCCGGCGCGGGTGGTGCGGAAGGACGGACGAAATGACGATGTTGCAGAGCGGTGAAGCGGCGGCACCGGCCGGCGTGATCAAGGACACGACCACCCAGACCTTCGTCAAGGACGTCATCGAGGAGTCCAAGCGTCAGCCGGTTCTGGTGGATTTCTGGGCCGAATGGTGCGGGCCGTGCAAGCAGCTGGGGCCGGTGCTGGAAAAGGTCGTGCGCGCCACCAAGGGGAAGGTGAAGCTCGTCAAGATGGACATCGACAAGCATCCCTCGATCCCGGGCCAGCTCGGCATCCAATCGATCCCGGCGGTGTTCGCTTTCGTCAATGGCCAGCCGGTCGACGGCTTCCTCGGCGCGCTGCCGGAAAGTCAGGTGATGGCGTTCATCGAGCGCGTGACCAAGGATCGCATCGGCGGCGAGGAACAGGATCTGTTGAAGACCGCCAACGAAGCGCTGGCCAAGGGCGACGCAGCGGGCGCCGCCGACCTCTACGCGCAGGTGCTCGCGCAGGACAGCGGCAATATTGGCGCGCTCGCCGGCCTGGCACGCAGCTACGTAAGCACCGGCGCGATCGAGCAGGCGAAGCAGACGCTGGCGCTGGTGCCGGAAGCCAAGCGCAGCGATCCCGCGGTCGCTGCCGCCCGGGCGGCGCTCGAGGTGGCCGAGCAGGCGCAATCGGTCGGGCCCATTGCCGAGCTGGAGCAGAAGGTCGCGGCCAACCCGCTCGATCATCAAGCGCGCTTCGACCTCGCCGTGGCGTTGAACAGCAAGGGACGCCGGCAGGAGGCCGTCGATAACCTGCTGGATATCGTCAAACGCGACCGCAAATGGAACGACGACGGCGCGCGCAAACAGTTGGTGCAGTTCTTCGAGGCGTGGGGCCCGACCGATGAGGCCACCGTCAACGGGCGTAAGCGATTGTCGTCGATCCTGTTCGCATAGCGCGCGACGCGATCGGCTCGTGCCGAAGAACCCGCCGCCGGTCCGGTCTTTACCTCCGGATCGGACACCCGAGGAGGGCGCTCTTCAGGACGCGGGCGAAGCGAGCAGCTTCGGCAGCATTGCCGCGATGGGAGAGCGACGATGCCGATGAATGCAGTCTACGACGGTCCCGACGACCTTCCCGACGTGATCCCGGTTTTTCCCTTGCCGGGCGCGCTCCTGCTGCCGCGCGGACAAATGCCGCTCAACATTTTCGAGCCGCGCTACATCGCCATGATCGACGATGCCCTGCGCTCGGGACACCGCCTGATCGGCATGATTCAGCCCGATGCCGCGCATCCCGGCCCGGAAAACAAGCCCAATCTCTATAAGGTCGGTTGCGTCGGCCGCATCACCCAGCTTGCCGAGACCGGCGACGGTCGCTACCTCCTGCAGCTCACCGGCATTGCCCGCTTTCGCGTGGAAGAAGAGCGCGACGTGTCCACCCCATACCGGCAATGCCGCGTGACCTACACGCCTTTTGTCGACGACTTTACGGCCCGCAAGGGCGAAGAAGATGTCGACCGCGCGAGCCTGCTGCACGCGCTGTCCGATTTTCTCAAAGCCAATGATCTCAAGGCTGATTGGGAGGGCATCGAGAATGCCCCCAACGAGGCCCTGGTCAACGCGCTGGCGATGATGTCCCCATACGGAACGGCGGAGAAACAAGCGCTGTTGGAGGCGCCCGACCTCAAGACCCGCGCCGAAATCCTGGTCGCGGCCACCGAAATCGAGCTGGCCAAGAAGACATCGGGCGGCGAGACGCCCTTGCAGTGAAAAACCTCGTCGTCCCGCCATATGCTCGATGGCGAGGGGGCGGGCAGGCGGCGGAAACGCCACGACGACTACGTCTTGTAATCGCCGCATTAAGTTGCTATCTGAGGATTCGTTGAGATTAACGGCCGATCCTTAGCGTCGATAAACGCTTTCTCATCGACAAAGGCCGTTTACGGGTCGCGTGAACGAATTCCACGGCTTGGTTTTCGACCCGTCTCATCCAGCATCGAATTCATCGACAGCCCAGACCACGCGGGGTGTCCAATTTCCCCGCGACACGCGGCTGCCCGCCCCTGCAGTCGGCTTGAGCCGACTTGCGCATCGAAAAGTGCCAATGTCGGAACAATCCGAACATTGGGGGTGCCAGTCCGTTTCGCCCACACGAAAGACTCCACTTTGACCTCTTTTCTCGATCTCGGACTCAGCGAGCCCATCACCCGCGCGCTCGTCGACGAGCAATATGCCACTCCGACCCCGATTCAGGCCCAGACCATCCCGCAAGTGCTCGCGGCGCGGGACGTCGTCGGCATCGCGCAGACCGGAACCGGCAAGACCGCAGCCTTCGCGCTTCCCATTCTCAATCACCTCGGCGCCTCCCCCGGGCGCCCGCAACCACGCAGTTGCCGCGTATTGGTGCTGAGCCCAACGCGCGAACTGTCCGCTCAGATCGTCGACAGCTTCCAGACCTACGGCCGCTATCTGCGGCCACGGGTGGCGTTGGCCATCGGCGGCGTGCCCATCAACCGTCAGATCCGCGCGCTCACGAACGGCGTCGATGTGCTGGTGGCAACGCCCGGACGGCTGCTCGACCTTATGCAAAGCCGCGCCGTTCATCTCGATCGCGTCGAAGTCTTCGTGCTCGACGAAGCCGACCGCATGCTCGACATGGGTTTCATCCACGACATCCGCCGGATCGTGACGAAGCTGCCGAGCAAGCGCCAAACGCTGTTTTTCTCAGCCACGATGCCGCGTGAGATCGCCGATCTCGCAAGTCATATGTTGCGCGATCCGGTGCGGGTGGCGGTCACCCCCGCGGCGACCACGGTCGAGCGCATCGAACAACGGGTGATCCACGTCGATCGCGCCGGCAAGCCGGGCCTGCTCGCGGAGGTGTTGCGGGAGAAGTCGGTGGAGCGCGTGCTGGTCTTCACCCGCACCAAACGCGGCGCCGACAAGGTCGTTCGCGCGCTGGCCAAGGCCGGCCTTGCGTCCGAAGCGATCCACGGCAACAAGTCGCAGAACCAGCGCGAGCGCGTGCTGGCAGCTTTCCGCGCAGGGCACGTGCGCACGCTGGTGGCCACCGATATCGCCGCGCGCGGCATCGACGTCGACGGCATCAGCCAAGTGATCAACTACGACCTTCCGAACATTCCGGAGAGCTACGTGCATCGCATCGGCCGCACCGCGCGCGCCGGTGCGGACGGCATCGCGATCTCATTCTGCGAGGCGGAAGAGCGGCCGTTCCTGCGCGACATCGAGAAGCTCATCCGGATGTCGATCCCGGCCGGTGAGCATGCCAGCGACCGGCGCTCTCCAGCCCCGCCGCGCGAGCATCACGCCAACGGTTCACGCCCGCCGCAGCAACAGCGCAAACAGCATGCAAACGGCCAGCACCGCGACCGACCCGAGCGCAAGCCCGAGACCAACGCCGCCAACCGTCATCGTCGCCCCGCACAGGCACCTGCGGCCGCGCATGGCGGAGAGATCGGCGCAATCGCCTTCATGCAGCCCAAGCGCAGCGGCCAGCGTCACCGCGGGGCCCATGCCGGACAGCGTGCGCCACGGTAACTGCCTTCGGACTGGAGACAACATATGGCCAAGGAAGAACTGCTCGAATTCGACGGCACGGTGACTGAAGTCCTCCCCGACGGGAATTACCGCGTCACCCTCGACAACGAGCACCAGATTCTCGCCTACATGTCAGGCAAGATGCGCAAGTTTCGCATCCGCACCGGCGTCGGCGACCGGGTCATCGTGGAAGTATCGCCGTACGATCTCTCCCGCGGCCGCATCAATTTTCGCCATAAGGGCGATCGCGCGGCCGCGGCGGCTCCGGCGCGCCGCCCCACTTTCCGGCGCCACTGAGCGTGGCGCCGTGCTATAGGGTCGCGATGTAAACGCGGAGTGCATCATGACCACCTCTCCCGCCGACCGCCCTCCCGGCAGCGTCGATCCCAAGCTTCTGGAAATCCTGGTCTGCCCGCTGACCAAGGGGCCGCTCGAATACGATGCGGACAAACAGGAGCTGATCTCGCGTTCCGCCAAGCTCGCCTATCCCATCCGCGCCGGCATCCCGATCATGCTGCCCGAAGAGGCACGCCGGCTGGATTGACGCCGCCTTGCTCGGTGTCATCATTCTCGCTCGCCGGCTTCATCGACGACGCCGGACGATCCGATACCCCGCGACATTCGAGCGGCGCATCAACGTGCAATGGATACTGGATGCCCCGCCTGCGCGGGGCATGACAGTCTTGGTGGGAAGGAAAAGGCATGATCAAGATTTGGGGACGCAATACTTCGGTCAATGTGCAGAAGGTGATGTGGGCGCTGGGTGAGCTCGGCGTCCCGCACGAGCGCATCGACGTCGGCGGTTCCTTCGGCAAGAACAACGAGCCGGCCTACCTCGCCATGAACCCCAACGGCTTGGTGCCGACACTGGAAGAGGACGGCTTCCTGCTATGGGAGTCGAATTCGATTGTGCGCTACCTCGCCGCCAAGTTCGGTGCGGGCAGCCTGGAGCCGGCGGATCTGCGTGCGCGAGCGCGCGCCAGCAGCTGGATGGACTGGCAGATCTCGGTGGCGGCGCCCGCGCTCACGCCGGTGTTCTGGGGCCTCATTCGCACGCCGCCGGAAAAGCGCGATGCCGCGGCGATCGAAGCCGGCAAAGTCAAGAGCATGGCCGCGATGAGAATTTTGGATGCGCAGCTCGCCAAGAGCGCGTTCGTCGCCGGCGACACGCTCTCGATGGGCGATATCCCAGTGGCGCTGATGGCCTATCGCTTCCGCCGCCTGGTGCCGGAGCGGCCGGGGCTCGACAATTTCGAACGCTGGTTCACCGCCATCGAGCAACGGCCCGCATTCAAGGAGCACGTGCTGGCGATTCCATTCGTGTAGTTGGAAACCGTAGGATCGGAGCTTCGGGCGAGCGCGGCGCTACAACGCCTCGCCGCGCAGCAGCTTCGGGACGTCGCCGACCAGGCCCGCGGCCTCGCGGATGAAAAACCGCTTCAGCGCCGGCAACCGATCGACCACCCCGATCCCGACATCGCGCGCCAAGCGCAGCACGTCCGATCGGTTCGAGAACAACCGGTTGAGACCGTCGGTCGCAACGCCCATGGCCACGGTGTCGAACCGCCGCCAGCGCTGATATCGCTCCAGCACGGCGAGCGAGCCCGGATCGAGGCCGAGCCGCGCAGCATCGACGATCACTTCCGCGAGCGCGGCGACGTCTTTCAATCCCATATTCAGCCCCTGGCCCGCGATCGGGTGAATGACATGAGCGGCATCGCCGACGAGCGCCAGGCGATGGGCGATGAATGTGCGCGCGACCCAAAGGCCGAGCGGAAGAACCCGACGCGGACCGACCGCTTCGATCTCGCCGAGATGGAGACCGAAGCGCTGCTCCAGTTCGGCGTGAAAGTCAGCGTCGGGGAGCGCGACAATCCGCGTCGCTTCTTGCGCCTGCTCGGTCCAGACGATCGACGAGCGGTGGCCTATGACGGCGTCGCGTTTCAGCGGCAAAATCGCGAACGGGCCCGCCGGGAGGAAATGCTCCTCGGCGCGCCCGTTATGATCGCGCTCGTGCGCCACCGTGGTGACGATGGCGGACTGGCCGTAGTTCCAACCATGGCTGGCGATGCCTGCACGCCGGCGGATCGACGAATGCGCGCCATCGGCGGCGACCACAAGCCGCGCCGAAATTGCGGTGCCATCCGCGAGCACGCCCTCGACGACAGGTGCGGCTCCGCGCGAGGAATGTTCTGCTGCGTCTTGCGCCAGTGGCGAGATGTCCGCCACCGCTGACGATCGCAGCACAACGCCCTCCTGCTTCGCCTTTTCCGTCAGGGCGGCGAGCAGCGGACCGTTTTCGACCATGTGCGCGAATGGCTCGCCCGGCTCCAGGTCGCCTTCGAAGGTGAGGAAAGTCGGCCGCACCGCATCCTGCAGGCGACTGTCGGTGACGACCATGTCGAGAATGGGCTGCACCTCGACCTGGTGCCACACACCGATGGTCTCGAACAGCCGGCGCGCGGCCGCGACGATGGCGGATGCGCGCCCGTCGGGGGCGGCACTTTCCAGGGCCGGATCGGCGACCGTGACGGTAAAGGAGGGTCCGAGCCCCTGGCGCAACGCAATGGCCAGCGCGAGGCCGGCGAAGCCGCCGCCGCCGATCAGCACGTCGACCTGGTCGTGTGTCCGTTCGCTTGCCATCACGTTGATGTCCTGCGTCCCGGCGAGTCCCCGTTCACATGATATCAGTTGCGGGTGGCGATGCGATCAGTCCCGTTCGCTTGACTCGGGGCATGAAGCGCGTGTGATACCGCGCCCCGATGCCAACCGCCATCGGCCGCAAGCCGAGCGGGCCGCAAGCCGCGAGCTTCGATGTCGTCTGCCGTTCAAGACCTTCTCGCCATCCTCGACCTCGAGCGCCTGGAGGTGAACCTGTTCCGCGGCCGCTCGCCGCAGGTGGGTTGGCAGCGCGTGTTCGGCGGGCAGGTGATCGGCCAGGCGCTGGTTGCGGCTTGCCGCACGGTCGACGTGGCCGGTCGCCCGCCGCATTCGTTGCACGCGTATTTCCTGCTGGGCGGCGATCCCAAAGTGCCGATCATCTATGAGGTCGATCGCATCCGGGATGGCAAGAGTTTCACCACCCGGCGCGTCGTCGCCATCCAACACGGCGAAGCGATATTCACCATGGCGGTGTCGTTCCACCGCGACGAGCCGGGGATGAGCCACCAGGCCCCGATGCCGGACGTGCCGACGCCGGAGCAGCTGCCGGACGAAGCGGAGATCAAGGCACGCGTGCTGCCGCTGATGCCCGATCCGGTGCGGCGCTATTACGAACGTGAACGGCCGATCGAATGGCGGCCGGTGGAACTCGACCGTTATCTCGGCAAGAAGATCGACAACGGCCGCTTCCACGTCTGGATACGTGCCACCGGCCGGCTGCCCGATGAATCGGCCATCCATCAATGCGTACTCGCTTACGCGTCCGACATGCTGCTGCTCGACTCGGCCTTGATCCCGCATGGGCGTACGGTGTTCGAGAAGACGCTCATGGCCGCCAGCCTCGACCACGCGCTGTGGTTTCACCGGCCGTTTCGCGCGGATGATTGGCTGCTCTACGTCCACGACAGCCCCAATCTCTCGGGCTCGCGCGGCTTTTCCCGCGGCTTGATCTTCGCCCGCGACGGCACGCTGGTGGCCTCCGTCGCGCAGGAGGGATTGCTGCGGGAACGGACGCCGGACGACAGCCGAGCGACGACGGAAAAGTCCAAGCGCAGCGAATGACCCTGTCGCGCCGTTCGCTCTCTGATTCCCTTTCGCCTCCCGGATAGGACAGTCATATTGTCCTGATCTGCCCACAGCTTAATCCGACCGCCTGCGCGTGCGGCAAAGGAATCGCTTAATTTTTCAGCGTAACGCCGATATGGTCTGCAAAACTTAGGGGGGACGCATGAAACTCGTCATTGCCGTCATCAAGCCATTCAAGCTCGACGAGGTCCGCGATGCCCTGGTCGCGGTCGGCGTGCACGGGATGACCGCCAGCGAGGTCAAGGGCTACGGCCGTCAGAAGGGGCACACCGAAATCTATCGCGGCGCCGAATATGCCGTGAACTTCCTGCCCAAGATTCGAATCGAGGTGGCGGTGCCGTCCGAACGCGTCGCGGTCGTGGTGGATGCCATCATCGCATCCGCCAAGACCGGCCAAATCGGCGATGGCAAGATCTTCGTGACCGCCATCGATCAGGCCGTGCGCATCCGAACCGGCGAAACCGACGTGGACGCCTTGTGAGCGTCGAGGCCACGAGGGGGGACATCATGGAGCGAGAAATCAATCACCCGCGCCGCCTTGCGGCGGTGGCGGTCTTGGCCTTGGCGGCGACGCCGGCATGGGCGGAAGACGCCGCCGGGAAGATCGATCCGGCCGATACCGCCTGGATGATCTCCGCCACCGGGCTGGTGCTGATGATGACGATCCCCGGGCTGGCGCTGTTCTACTGCGGCATGGTGCGCAAGAAGAATGTCCTCGCCACCATGGCGCAAAGCTTCGCCTGCACCGCGCTGTGCTCGCTGCTGTGGTTCATCGTCGGCTACACGCTGAGTTTCGTCGGTGATGGCTCCTGGCTGGGCACGTTCGAACGGTTGTTCCTGCGCAATATCGGCATGGACGCCACCAGTCCGTTTGCGCCGACCATCCCCGAACTCCTGTTCGTGGTCTATCAAATGACCTTCGCCATCATCACGGTGGCGCTGGTCGCGGGCGCGGTCGCTGACCGCATGCGCTTCTCCGCGTTCCTGTGGTTCGCGGCGGGCTGGCTCATTGTCGTCTATGTGCCGATTGCACACTGGGTATGGGGCGGCGGTTTTCTCGCGCGGGCGGGCCTGCTCGATTTTGCCGGCGGCACGGTCGTCCACCTCAATGCCGGGATCGCCGGCCTGGTCGCGGCTTACGTGGTCGGCAAGCGGCACGGGTATGGCACGGACAATTTCTCGCCCTATGACCTCTCGCTGGCGGTGATCGGCACCGGTCTGCTCTGGGTGGGCTGGCTGGGTTTCAACGGCGGCTCGGCGCTCGGCGCCAATTCGCGCGCTGCCTTTGCGATCACCGCAACGCACCTCGCCGCGTCCAGCGGCGCGCTGACCTGGATGTTCCTGGAATGGTGGACCCGCGGCAAGCCGTCTGTGCTCGGCATGATCACGGGTGCCGTCGCCGGCCTCGGCACCATCACGCCGGCATCCGGGTTTGTGCTGCCGTGGCACGGCGTCGTCATCGGCCTGATCGCCGGGGCGGTCTGTTTCTGGGCCTGCACGTGGCTCAAGCGGTGGCTGGGCTACGACGATTCGCTCGACGTGTTCGGTGTTCATGGCATCGGCGGCGTGACCGGGACGCTGCTCACGGGAGTGTTCGCGGTCGCGGCGCTGTCGGCGAGCCCGGACGCGCCGGGATCGTCCGGCCTGCTCGAAGGCAATCCGAGGCAGTTGCTGATCCAACTCTACGGCGTGGTTGCGGTCCTGCTGTGGTCCGGGGTGCTGACCTATATCCTGCTCAAGGTGATCGCGTTTCTGATTCCGTTGCGGGTGAGCGAGCAGCACGAGATCGAAGGTCTCGACCTGACCCAACATGGCGAAGCCCTGCAATAATGCGCCGGGGCTAACGCTTCGGCCGCGCGCGGCATGGATCAGTGGTCGTGCATTGACCTAGGCGTCCATGCGCCAAGCGATGCCCAGGACATGGGCAAACGATTCTGCCGTAAGCGCTGATTAAAAACTGTGCAAACCTGGACGGTATTTGTGCTGGCCCCGACAAAGGGTCGCACCGTACCCGCGGCTTTTGCGCAAACGCTCTGTGTTTTCACGCACATAGCCCGCATGCGGCGAACTGGCACGGGGCTTGATTCGTCGCGGTGGCACTGCCGCGCGCGGCGTCGCTTCGCGCGTCAGAGCTCAACGAAGACTGCCCACAACCTGCACCCGCAGGACGGGGGCCCAAGCGGGGGTAACCCATGAAAATCGTCATGGCCATCATCAAGCCTTTCAAGCTCGACGAGGTCCGTGACGCTCTGACTGCGATCGGCGTGCACGGGATGACCGTGACCGAGGTCAAGGGATATGGGCGTCAGAAGGGCCACACGGAAATTTATCGCGGCGCCGAATATGCGGTGAGTTTCTTGCCGAAGATCAAGATCGAAGTGGCGGTAGCGACCGATCAGGTCGACAAAACAATCGACACCATCACCACAGCCGCCAAGACCGGTCAGATTGGGGACGGAAAGATCTTTGTCCTCACCCTGGACACCGCCGTGCGCATCCGCACCGGCGAAACCGACACCGCCGCCCTGTAACCCCCCGCGTCTAGCGACAGGAGTTAAGACCCATGACGTTCAAGAAACCGACCCGTGCGGGGCTTTTGGCTCTCGCGTTGGGGGTTCTCTTCACTCTCTTTCTCAGCATGTCGGCGATCGATCGCACATACGCTGAGGAAGCAGCCGCCCCCGCGGCCGCGGCGGATGCCGCACCCCCGGCCTGCGCCGGCAACGCCGATCCGAAATTGGCCGTGCTGGAAAAGTGCACGCCCAATGCCGGCGACACCGCCTGGATGATGACCTCGGTGGCGCTGGTCCTGATGATGACCATCCCGGGTCTCGGCCTGTTCTACGGCGGCATGGTCCGCAAGAAGAACGTGGGCGACACCGTGATGACGAGCTTCGCGGTCACCTGTCTCGTGAGCATTCTCTGGCTGATCTGCACCTACAGCTTGGCGTTCCGAGCCGGAACGCCTTTCATCGGAGGGCTGGACCGCGCCTTCCTGCAAGGCATCGTCAGCGACATCGCCAAGGGCATCGGCAACCCCAATCCGCTCGCGCCGACGATCCCGGAAACGGTGTACATCTGCTTCCAGCTGACCTTCGCCATCATCACCCCGGCACTGATCGCCGGCGCCTTTGCCGAGCGCATGAAATTCTCGGCCATGCTGTGGTTCATCGGCCTATGGGCGATCTTCGTTTATGCCCCGGTTGCGCACTGGGTGTGGGGTCCGGACGGCTTCCTCAACGCCGCCAATTCGGACGGCGTGATCAAGGTCCTGGACTTCGCCGGCGGCACGGTCGTGCACATCAATTCCGGCGTAGCCGGGCTGATGGCTTGCATTCTGCTCGGCAAGCGCAAGGAAACCGGCCCCGGACACAACATGGTCCTGACCTTCATCGGCGCCTCGCTGCTGTGGGTCGGCTGGTTCGGTTTCAACGCCGGCTCGGCGGTGAGCGCGGGAATGGTTGCCGGCATGGCCATGCTGGTGACGCACATGGCGACTGCGGTGGCGGCGTTCACCTGGATGATCGTCGAATGGATGGTGCGCGGTAAGCCGACGGTGATCGGCATCTGCACCGGCGCCGTCGCGGGTCTCGTGGCGATCACGCCCGCTTCCGGCTTTGTCGGCCCGATCGGCGCCGTATGCATCGGCGTTGCCGCCGGCATCGTCTGCTACTGGGGCTGCACCGGCCTGAAACACATGCTGGGTTACGACGACGCGCTCGACGCCTTTGGCGTTCACGCCGTCGGCGGCATCGTGGGCGCCCTGCTGACCGGGGTGTTCGCGGTCGAAGCGTATGGCGGCCAGCCCGGCCTGTTCGATGGCAACGCGGTGCAGGTGCTCAACCAGCTCTACGGCATCCTCATCGTCTTCGTCTATGACGCCATCGTGTCGCTGATCATCCTCAAGATCGTCGACATCTTCATCGGGCTGCGCGTCAGCGACGAGGTCGAGCGCGAAGGTCTCGATCTCGCGCTCCACGGCGAGACCGTACACTGACGAGATACGGTTAGGGCGGAGACCCGGCACCGCCCTTGCCGTCGAGGGGCCTCAGCGCAAGCTGGGGCCCCTCACTCTTTGGCGCATCCCGCCGCCCCGAGCGGACCACCGCGCCCCGGTCGCACGTAGGCCACATTCGCCCCGCACCGGACGATGGTTAATCGGGCCTTTACCTCGCCGCACCTATGGTAGGACATCTCTGGTGCGGCGGGTGTTGGCGCCGCTTTTGTCGATGTTCATGACCGCCGCCGAACGCGAGTCTCCTCCCTCGCCCGCCCGGGCCGATATCGGTCGCTCGCCGTTCGTGCGGCTGCGCGAACTGCTGGGCGATTCCGCGCCGGGCCAGCCCGCCATCAGCCTGGCGGTGGGCGAGCCGCAGCACGGCGTGCCGGCGTTCGTGGGGCCGGTGCTCGCCGCCCATATCGACGAGTTCGGCCGCTATCCCATGAACAAGGGCATCGACGCGCTGTGCGAAGCTGCCGCCGACTGGCTGGGACGGCGCTTTGTGCTGCCGCGCGCGCTCGATCCGGTGCAGGAGATCCTGGTGCTCAACGGCTCGCGCGAGGGCCTGTTTCTCGCGGCGATCGCCGCCGCGGGTTTCGTCGGTGGCCGACGCGGACGCCCGGCCATGCTGATTCCCAATCCTTTCTACGCGGCCTATGCCGCCGGCGCTGTGGCCGCCAATTGCGAGCCGGTGTATCTGCCGGCGACCGCGGCCACCGGCTTTCTTCCCGACCTCGACGCGCTCTCCGACGAGTTGCTCGCGCGCACGGTCGCCTTCTTCATCGCCTCGCCGGCAAACCCGCAGGGGGCGGTCGCGGACCTCAGCTATCTCTCGCGCATCGTCGCGCTCGCGCGCCGATTTGGATTTCTGGTGTTCAGCGACGAATGCTACTCCGAAATCTACACCCGCAAGGCGCCGGCCGGCATGCTGGAGGCGGCCGGACCCGATTTCGCCAACGTGGTCGAATTCCAGTCGCTGTCCAAACGCTCGAACCTGCCGGGACTGCGCATCGGCTTTGCCGCCGGCGATCGACGATTCCTCTCGCACTTTCTGGAGCTGCGCAATGTCGCCGCTCCGCAGGTGCCGATACCGACCCAGCGGGTCGCGGTCGCCGCCTACCGCGACGAAGCCCATGTCGAAGAGAACCGGCGGCTCTACGCGCAGAAATTCGATCTCGCCGACCAGATCATCGGCGACCGTTACGGCTATCGGCGACCGGCCGGCGGCTTCTTCTTGTGGCTCGACGTATCGGAACAAGGCGGCGATGAAGCCGCCACGCTCCGGCTCTGGCGCGAGGCGGGGCTGCGCGTCATCCCGGGCCGCTATCTCGCACGCGACCAGGCCGACGGCTCCAATCCTGGCCTCGGCTACATTCGCGTCGCCATGGTGCAGGACCAAGAGACCACGGCACAGGCGCTGCATCGCCTGGTCGCGGTGCTGGGCTGAGGGGGAGCATGCCGGCAATCGATCGCGGTCTTGACCGCCTGACCTTCATTCCCGAGGCCTTGCGCGACGCGCTGCGCCGGCGACTGCGCGAGCTTGGCGGGCTCGCGTTGATCATGGTCGCGACCTTGCTCGCGCTCGCGCTCGCGACCTGGTCGGTGCAGGATCCTTCGCTCAGCCATGCCACCAATGCGCCGGTGCGCAATGTGCTCGGTGTATCGGGGGCCATCGTCGCCGACCTCTTGATCCAGCTTCTCGGTGTGGCTGCGCTCGCGCTGGTCTTGCCGATCGCCGTTTGGGGCTGGCGGCTCGCAACGCACCGGCCGCTCATGCGCGAGCGCATTCGGCTGCTGTTCTGCATTCTCGCGGTGCTGCTGGCCGCCGCCTGCACCGCGGCGCTCCCGCGCAGCCCGGCCTGGCCGCTGCCGGTCGGCCTCGGCGGCGTCATCGGCGACTGGATGCTGCGGTTCCCCGCTCTGCTTGCGGGCGGCACGCTGTCCGGTCTGGCGCGCGCCGCAGTCGCGATCGTAACCGGCGCCGGAACGCTGGTGTGCTTTGCGATCGCCGCCGGCGTGGGATGGCGGAGCGATGACCGCCATGTCGACGAGGCGGTGGAGGACGAGGGCGAACGCGGATCCATATCGCTCGGCTGGATCACCCACGGTTTCCTCAGTCTCAAGGCCCGGCTCGCCCGCGCCTTGAAACGACGGCCGCGAACCGGCGCGCCGGCACGGCGCGACGCTTCGGTGGTGCGTGAGCGGGCGGAACCGCGCTTCGAAGAGAGCGCGCGCGCCACGCTGCAGCCGCAGATCGAGCCGGAGGAAGCCGACGAGGAGGAAGACGAGGCGGCGCCTCCGGCGCGGCGCAAGCCGAAAGCGCCGCCGCGCCCGCCACGCAAGGCGAGCGGCGGCTATGTGCTGCCGCCGCTCGAGCTCCTCGCCACGCCGAAAGCCGTCGGACGGGCGGTGCTCAGCAACGATGCGCTGCAAGCCAATGCCGCCGCCCTCGAGGGCGTGCTGGGCGACTTCGGCGTGCGCGGCGAGATCATCAATGCCCGCCCAGGCCCGGTGGTCACGCTCTATGAGCTCGAGCCCGCACCCGGCATCAAGTCGTCGCGCGTGATCGGACTCGCCGACGACATCGCCCGCTCCATGAGCGCGCTGTCGGCGCGCGTCGCCGTGGTCGCCGGACGCAATGCCATCGGCATCGAGCTGCCGAACCCGACACGTGAGAAGGTCTATCTGCGCGAGCAGCTCGCCAGCAACGACTATGTCGACACTACCGCGAAATTGCCGCTGTGCCTCGGCAAGACAATCGGCGGCGAACCTGTCATCGTCGATCTCGCGCGCATGCCGCATCTGCTGATCGCCGGCACCACTGGATCCGGCAAGTCGGTCGCCATCAACACCATGATCCTGAGCCTGCTCTACCGGTTGCGGCCGGAACAGTGCCGGCTGATCATGGTCGACCCGAAAATGCTCGAGCTCTCCGTCTACGACGGCATCCCGCACTTGCTCGCTCCGGTGGTCACCGATCCAAAGAAGGCCGTGGTCGCGCTCAAATGGGCCGTGCGCGAGATGGAAGAACGCTACAAGAAGATGTCGAAGCTCGGTGTGCGCAACATCGACGGCTACAACGCGCGCGTGGCCGAGGCCAAGAACAAAGGCGAGAAGCTCTCGCGCACCGTCCACACCGGCTACGACAAGGAAAGCGGCGAAGCCATCTACGAGAACGAGGAGCTCGACCTCGAGCCGCTGCCGTTCATCGTGGTGATCGTGGACGAGATGGCCGACCTGATGATGGTCGCCGGCAAGGACATCGAGGGCGCGGTGCAGCGTCTCGCGCAGATGGCGCGCGCCGCCGGGCTGCATGTGGTCCTGGCGACGCAGCGCCCCTCGGTCGATGTCATTACCGGCACGATCAAGGCGAATTTTCCCACCCGCATTTCGTTTCAGGTCACCTCCAAGATCGACAGCCGCACCATCTTGGGCGAGCAGGGGGCCGAGCAGCTTCTTGGCCAGGGTGACATGCTCTACATGGCCGGCGGCGGCCGCATCAGCCGCGTGCACGGCCCGTTTTGCACCGACGAGGAGGTTGAGAAGGTCGTCCGCCATCTCAAAGCGCAAGGCACGCCGCAATACCTCGAAGCCGTCACCGCCGCTGAAGAGGAGGACGAGGACGGCAATCCGGTCTTCGATGCCACCGGCATGGGCCAGCCGGAGGGCGGGGACCTCTACCAGCAGGCGGTACAGGTTGTGCTGCGCGACCGCAAAGCCTCGACCAGCTACATTCAGCGTCGGCTGCAGATCGGCTACAACCGGGCGGCCTCCCTGATGGAACGCATGGAAAAGGAAGGGGTGGTCGGCCAGGCCAACCACGCCGGGAAGCGCGAAATCCTGGTGGGCGAGGAGGATGCCGAACGCTATTGAGGGGGCGTCGGCGGGCCGTGATCCGGCCATTTTGGCAAATTAGTCGTCATGTCGCCACACGGGGCGGCTACCGACACCGGGGCACGACGGGACGGGAGAGGGGTTATGGCTGGCAGCCAAGGGCTATTGGTCGGCATATTGCTGCTGGGCACCGCCGCGTTGACGTCGGTGGCAGCGGCCGAGACCGTCCCCCTGCCGACCCCCGCGCCCCTCCCGAAGGAGGGCGCTGCGCCCCCTGCCGCCCGACCGTCGGCCAACGAGCAGTCCGGCCTCGGCGGGATCGCGGCGGGGCTGAAATCCCTGTTCCACCTGGACAAGCAGCCCGAGGCTCCGGCCGCGCCGGCGCCCACCACCGCCGTCGCCTTGAACCCCACCCAGCGCACCCAGATCGACAAGGTGAGCGCCTATCTGTCGGGCGTGCAGCAACTGGTCGGCAATTTCGTGCAGGTCGGGCCCGACGGCAGCCGCGTCAAGGGCGAGTTCTATATCCAGAAGCCGGGCAAGGTGCGCTTCGAATACGACCCGCCAAGCCCGGTCGAAATCGTCGCCGACGGCCAGTCGGTCGTGGTCCGCGACCGCAAGCTCGCGACGCAGGACCTGTATCCGCTCTCGCAAACGCCGCTGCGGTTTCTGCTCTCCGAGCGGATCGATCTCGCAAAAGACACCAATATCGTGGCGGTGCGCGCCGACGACGTCTTCGTGACCATTATCATCGAGGAACGGCAAGCGCTGATCGGCACCAGCCGCCTGATGATGATGGTGGGCGCCAAAGATTATCAGCTGAAGCAGTGGACGATCACCGATCCGCAGGGCTACGACACCACGGTCGCCGTCTCCAATCTCGACACCAGCAAGCGGCCTGACCCGAACCTGTTCAAGATCGACTATACGCGCTACGCGCAGTAACCCGTCATCGATGGTCGGCGGCGATCCCGGCAGGTTCTTGACCTCGGCCGTGTGACGACTAATTACTGGCCTGGAGCGATCCCGCGCGCTAGCCACGGCCGCACGGACATCACAGGTCGCGACTCAGCGCTCCGGCTTCGCCGTGCTGATGACCGATTGCCGCCGGCGTCATTCCCCTTCCGATGCGATTGACCGTCACCACTTGGAACATCAATTCGGTGCGGTTGCGCATCGACAGCGTCGCCAGATTCGTCAAGGCGATCCGGCCGGACGTCCTGTGCCTGCAGGAGACCAAGTGTCCCGACGACAGGTTTCCGCTCAAGCGCTTCAAGCGCCTCGGCTACGAGCACGTGGCGCTCAACGGGCAGAAGGGCTATCACGGCGTGGTTGTGCTCTCGCGGCTGCCGTTCGAGAGCTTCAACATCCAATCCTTTTGCGGCAAGACCGATTGCCGGCACATATCGGCGGTTCTCGGCGAACGCGCGGGTCTGCGCGATCCCATCACGCTGCATAATTTCTACGTGCCGGCAGGCGGCGATACGCCCGATCCGGCAGTCAATCCGAAATTTGCGCACAAGCTCGCCTTTCTTGACGAGATGCGGGCATGCGCGACGCTCCGCTGCGCTGGCACCAGCCGCATGATTCTCGTTGGTGATCTCAATGTCGCGCCGCTCGAGCATGATGTCTGGAGTCATAAGCAGATGCTGCGCGTCGTCTCGCACACGCCGCTCGAATGCGAGAAGCTGGTGGCCGTGCAGAAGGAGGGCGGCTGGATCGACGCCATGCGCATGCTGACGCCGGAGCCGACCAAGCTCTATACTTGGTGGAGCTATCGCTCGCCCGATTGGGAAAAGGCCGATAAAGGCCGGCGGCTCGATCACATCTGGGTGGCGCCGGCGCTCGCCGACCGGCTCACCGGCGTGCGCGTGCTCAAGCATTTGCGCGGCTGGTTGCGGCCTTCCGACCATGTCCCGGTGACGGCAACGCTCGAACTGTGACGGCCGAGCGCGCGCGGCTCAGCCGCAATGATTTCTGCCTCACTGGTCTTGCGCGGAAGACGTTGATGTGCGGGTTCAAGCCCGGCACGTCCGGCACGCGGCCGGAGAGCGTAGCGCCCGGTTATTTCGGTTCGTGCGCGTCCAGCACCGCGCGCACATTGGCAATCTCGCGCGTCGCTTGATCCAGTCGTGCCGCCAGAATCTCGCGCAGCTTGCGCGCCGCCTCGGGGAAACTGTCCAGCATCCGAACGAACAGGAAGCGGGGAATCCGCAGCACGGTCGAGGGCTCGAGCGCGCGCGCGGTGGCCGGTCGCCGGGTCTCGCTGAACAGCGCGACCTCGCCCAGCAGCGTGCATGGGCCGACGGTGACTTCGTCGCCCTCCTTCGAGGAGAGGGTAAAGCGGCCTTCCTGGATGACGTAGGCGCCGTCGGCCTCCTCGCCGCGCCTGAACAGCAACTCGCCGCTGTGGACGTAGCGGGTTTCGGCGCCGATCGCCAAAATGCGCAGCGCCTGGCGGCCCAAAAGACTAAGCGTCGGTACTCGTTCGAGAAAGGTGATATCGTCGTCGATGGCCATGGCGCGAGGCTATGGCACCAGCTTGTAGCCGCCGGCCTCGGTCACCAGAATGGAAGGGCTGGCGGCGTCGCGCTCGACTTTCTGGCGCAGCCGATAAATGTGGGTCTCGAGCGTGTGGGTGGTGACCCCGGAATTGTAGCCCCAGACCTCCTGCAGCAACGTCTCGCGCGAAACCGGCCGTTGGCCGGCACGATAGAGATAGCGCAGGATGGCGGTTTCCTTCTCCGTGAGTCTGACCTTGTTGCCCTTGGGATTGAGCAGGATCTTCGAGCTCGGCCGAAACGTATACGGCCCGATGGTGAACACCGCGTCCTCGCTCGCCTCGTGCTGGCGCAGCTGCGCGCGGATGCGCGCGAGCAGTACCGCGAATCGAAACGGCTTGGTCACATAGTCGTTGGCACCGGATTCGAGCCCGAGGATGGTATCGGAATCGGTGTCGTGTCCGGTCAGCATGATGATCGGCGCCTTGAAACCGTTCTTGCGCAGAATGCGCACCGCTTCCCGGCCGTCGACGTCGGGGAGCCCGACATCCATGATCACCAGGTCGATCTGCCCGGCTTTGGCCGCCTGCACGCCTTTGGTACCGTTGTCGACCGCAATCGATTCGAACTCCTCATGCAGCGCAAGCTGCTCGACCAGCGCCTCGCGCAGCTCGGAGTCGTCGTCCACGATCAGGATCTTGCGGGTATTCGTCATTCCTCGCCCCTGGACCGGCGTCGCCCGGAACGGCGTTGCGCGAAGTAGAGCATTCGGGGGTAAAAGAGCAAGCAAGTTTGCCCCTTGGTCCATATAAGCCTGTTCGCAAATGAATGCCCGTCCTCTTCAGCGCCGAGCGCTGACCGTCATTCGCGTTCGGGTGCGGCCGGGTCATAAGACGCACGGCATCCTGGTCGCGGGCCCGGTCGCCGTCCCGGTCGTGCTGGGTCGCGGGGGCGTCCGGGCCAACAAGTTCGAGGGCGACGGGGCCACTCCGCGCGGCCGGTTTCGGCTCCTGCGCCTGTGGTGGCGGGCGGACCGCCACCCGCGCCCGCGCACATTGCTGCCGGTCCGACGCATTACCCGCGATGTCGCCTGGTGCGAAGATACCGCCGACCGGCGCTATAATCGGCCATTCCACCGCTCGGCCGCTGAACCAGGCGACCGACTGTGGCGGGAGGATCATTTGTACGACTTCATCATCGAGATCGACCACAACTCCCGGCCGCGCGTGGCCGGCCGCGGCAGCGCGGTCTTCCTGCATCTGGCGCGCCCCAACCGGTCGCCAACGGCGGGATGTGTCGCGTTCCGGGCCGACGACCTGCAACGTCTGCTCACGCGGCTCGGACCTACAACCCGAATCGCCATCCAGCTGTGACGCTGCCGATCATTTTCGGGCGCCGAAGATCGCCGTCCCGACCCGCACATGGGTTGCACCGAACGCGATCGCGAGCGGAAAGTCCGCGCTCATCCCCATCGACAACAGTGACAAACCGTTACGGCGTGCAATCTTGGCGGTGAGGGCGAAGTGCGGGGCCGGGGGCTCGTCGGCCGGCGGAATGCACATGAGCCCGGCGATGTCGAGGCCGTAGCGTTCGCGGCAGGTCTTGAGGAATGCGTCGGTGTCTTCGGGCAGCACGCCGGCCTTTTGCGGCTCGGCGCCGGTATTGACCTCGACGAACAGCGTCGGCCGGCGGCCTTGCTTGGCCAATTCCTTGGCCAGCGCCTCCGCCAGGCTCGGCCGGTCAACGGAGTGGATTGCATCGAACAGCGCCACCGCGTCCTTCGCCTTGTTCGACTGCAGCGGCCCGACCAGATGAAGCTCGATGTCGGAATGGCGCGCCTTGAGCGCTGGCCATTTCGCCTTGGCCTCCTGCACGCGATTCTCTCCGAATACCCGCTGTCCGGCAGCGATCACCGGAGCGATCGCGTCCACCCCAAACATCTTTGAGATCGCGACCAGTGTCACCGTGGCCGGATCGCGGTGCGCCTCGGCGCAGGCGCGGGCAATTTCGTTACGCACCTCTGCCAGCGGCGTGTTCGAAATCCTCGTCGCGGTCGTCGTCATGCACGCCTCGTACCCTCGCGCGCGCCCGCATGCAATCCGCTCGCTGCTCCAAAGCGGCGCTCGATCCGTTTCGATCACTTGTTCCGATTACTTGGCGTCGTGGAAGATGATGCCGAGGGTGTGGCGATGGCCCGAGCGCAACCGGCTCACGCCGTGGCGCATGTTGACCCGGTAGATGCCGCGGGTGCCCCGCACCGGCCGGTGGTGCACCGGAAAGATCACGGCCTCGCCCTGGGCGAGCGGCACGATCTCCGCCCGCGACTGCATCCGCGGCCGCTGCTCCGTGAGCGCGAACTCGCCGCCGGTGAAATCCTCGCCTGGTCGCGACAGCAACAGCGTGACCTGCAGCGGAAACACGTGTTCGCCGTAGAGATCCTGGTGCAGGCAGTTGTAATCGCCGGCGCCGTACTGCAGCAGCAGCGGCGTCGGCTTGCGCTGCCCCGCCGCGTGGCAGCGCGCGAGATAGCTCGCGTGCTGCTGCGGATAACGCAGATCGATGTCCATCGCTTCGTTCCAGCGATTGGCAATCTCGGCGAGCGGCGGATAAAGCGCAGCCCGCAGCGCAGCGACCGGCTCCGGCAGCGGATAGGCGAAATACTTGTACTCGCCGCGCCCGAAACCATGCCGGGCCATGACCACGCGACTGCGGAACGGTGCGTCGGACGTGTAGGTCTGCGCCAGCGCGGCACACTGCGCGGCGGTCAACAGGGGTCCGGTCGTGGCGCAACCATGCGCATCCAGGTCGCCGGCAATACGTGCCCAGTCGAGCGCCTCAATCTGGGTGGCGAGCGCGCGTGGCGGAGAAGCAGGCGCGCGCTCGCGTCGCGCGGTCAGCGCGACCATCATGCCCGCGCCTCGCGCGCCAGCAACGCGCGCTTGCGAGCAACGCCCCAGCGATAACCGGAGACCGATCCGTCCGTGCGCACCACCCGATGACAGGGAATGGCGACCGCGATCGCGTTCGACGCGCACGCCTGCGCCACCGAGCGCACCGCCTTCGGTGTTCCGATCCGCCGGGCGATGTCGGCGTAGCTTGCGGTCGATCCCGCCGGGATATCGCGGATGGCATCCCATACCCGCCGCTGGAATGCGGTGCCGCGGATGTCGAGCGGGAGATCGAGGCCCCGCGCCGGCGCGTCGACGAATCCGACCACCTTGGCGACCAGTTGCTCGAAGGCCTCGTCGCCGCCGACCAGCCGCGCATTGGGGAAGCGGTCCTGCAGGTTGCGCACCAGGCGCTCCGGATCGTCGTCGAACTCGATGGCGCACACGCCTTTGTCGGTCGCCGCGACCAGAATCGCACCGAGCGAACATTCGCCGACCGCAAAGCGGATGACATTGCCGCTGCCGCCGGCGCGGAACTCCGTCGGTGTCATGCCGAGCAAGCCGGACGAGGCGGCATAGAAGCGGCTGCCGGAATTGAAGCCCGCCCCATAGATGGCTTGGGTAACGGTGTCTCGCGCCGCAAGCTCCGCACGTACGCGGTTGCCGCGATGGGTTTCGGCATAGGCCTTCGGCGTCACGCCGGTGACCGCCTTGAACACCCGGTGAAAATGAAAACGGCTCATGTCGGCGGCTTGCGCCAGCGTATCGAGGCTCGGCACCTCCTCCGCCTCTTCGATCAGCCGGCACGCTGCCGCGACGGCAGCCGCCTGCCGATCCGCCCGCGCGGGCTCACTCGGGCGGCAGCGCTTGCACGGCCGGAATCCCGCGCGCTCGGCGTCGGCGCAGGTTTCGTGGAACGCGACATTCTCGCGCCGAGGCAGGCGCGCGGCGCACGACGGCCGGCAATAGACCCCGGTCGTACGGACGGAATAGACGAAGGTGCCGTCCGCCGCGCGATCGCGCCGGCGCACTGCATTCCAGCGCGCGTCGTCGCGGGGCGAGGACTCTGTTTGGCGGGTTGGTGTCATCACGTCCAACATGGTCTTGCTCCATCATATTTGCACGGAACGCACGGTTCCGTCCCTGCGGAGCAATCTAGGGATCGCAGGACCGCAAGCACTCCGGTCCTTGCTCTCGAACTCAACTACGACCGCGGTCCGCGATCTGCCGCCCGCGTCCGCCGGGTCAATCGAGATGCCCCTTGGCTGGCGGTGCCGTTGACCCGCCCCGCGCTTTCATGTCCAAGTGCGGCCCGAAAATCGGACGAAACGCACGATTTATTAGCGTCCAAGGCTTATTTCTTGCGTGTCGCTCCCGATATCTTGGAACACGAAGGATTGCGGCGACCGAGCCAATGACCACCGATCGCTACAACGCCCGCGAGGCCGAGCCGCGTTGGCAGAAAGTCTGGGACGAACGGGACATCTTTGCCACCCGCAACGACGACCCGCGCCCGAAGTACTACGTGCTGGAGATGTTCCCCTATCCATCGGGGCGCATCCATATGGGGCACGTGCGCAACTACACGATGGGTGACGTGGTCGCGCGCTACAAGCGCGCCATGGGTCTCAATGTGCTCCACCCCATGGGCTGGGACGCCTTCGGGATGCCGGCGGAGAACGCCGCCATGGAGCGCAAGGTCCATCCGAAGGCGTGGACCTACCAGAATATCGCGGCGATGAAGGCGCAGCTCAAGTCGATGGGGCTGTCGCTCGACTGGGCGCGTGAAATCGCGACCTGCGACCCGTCCTACTACAAGCACCAGCAGACGATGTTCGTCGACTTCCTGCGCGCGGGTCTGGTCGAGCGCAAGCTCGGCAAGGTGAACTGGGATCCCGTCGATCGCACCGTGCTTGCCAACGAGCAGGTGATCGACGGCCGCGGCTGGCGCTCGGGCGCATTGGTCGAGCAACGGGAGATGCCGCAATGGTACTTCCGCATCACCAAATTTTCCGAGGATCTGCTGCAGGCGCTCGACGGCCTCGACCGCTGGCCGGAGAAAGTGCGCATCATGCAGCGCAATTGGATCGGCCGCTCGGAGGGACTGCATGTCCGCTTCGCGCTCGATCCTGCGACCACGCCGGCGGGAGAAAACGAGCTCGAGGTCTTCACCACCCGCCACGACACCCTGTTCGGCGCCAAATTCATGGCGCTCTCGCCCGATCATCCGCTCGCCACGGCCGCAGCCGCCAAGAATCCCGCGCTTGCCGAATTCATCGCGAAATGCAAACGCCACGGCACCGCGCAGCAGGTCATCGACACCGCCGAGAAGGAGGGTTTCGACACCGGCATCAAGGCCATCCATCCGTTCGATCCGGCTTGGAAGCTTCCGGTCTACGTCGCAAATTTCATCCTGATGGACTACGGCACCGGCGCGATCTTCGGCTGCCCGGCGCACGACCAGCGCGACCTCGATTTCGCCAACAAATACGGGCTCGGCAACACGCCGGTGGTGTGCCCGCCGGAACAGGATCCCGACAGCTTCGTCATCACCGACACCGCCTACGAAGGCGACGGCCGTATGATCAACTCGCGCTTTCTCGACGGCATGACCATCGAGGAGGCGAAGGAGGAGGTCGCGCGGCGGCTCGAGCACGCCTCCCGCGGCAACCGCCCCGTCGCCGCGCGCCAGGTCAATTTTCGCCTGCGCGATTGGGGCATTTCACGCCAGCGCTACTGGGGTTGCCCGATCCCGGTGATCCATTGCGATCGCTGCGGCATCGTGCCGGTGCCCGAACACGATCTGCCCGTGACCTTGCCGGACGACGTCGACTTCGGCCGGCCGGGTAATCCGCTCGATCGCCATCCCACCTGGAAGCACGTCGCCTGTCCGCAATGCGGCGGCGCGGCGCAGCGCGAAACCGATACCATGGACACGTTCGTCGACTCGTCTTGGTACTTCGTGCGCTTCACCGACCCCTGGACCACGAGCCCCACCAACCGCACCGTGGCCGACCGCATGATGCCGGTCGATCAGTATATCGGCGGGATCGAACACGCGATCCTGCATCTGCTCTACAGCCGGTTCTTCACGCGTGCGATGCGGACCACCGGCCACATCAACCTCGACGAGCCGTTCGCGGGGCTTTTCACCCAGGGCATGGTGGTGCACGAGACCTATCAGGCCGCGAACGGCGAATGGGTCATGCCCGCCGAGGTAAAGATCGAGGGCGCGGGTGAGGAACGGCGCGCGACGCTCCTCACCACCGGCGAACCGATCCAAATCGGCGCGATCGAGAAGATGTCGAAGTCGAAGCGTAACACCGTCGACCCCGATGACATCATCGACAGCTACGGCGCGGACACCGCGCGCTGGTTCATGCTCTCGGACTCGCCGCCCGAGCGCGACGTGATCTGGACCGAAGAGGGCGTGCAGGGCGCCGGGCGCATGGTGCAGCGGCTCTGGCGGCTCGTGCATGAAGCAGCCGAGGTGGCGGCACCCGCCGATACGCCGCGGCCGGCCAGCTTCAGCGAGCCGGCGCTCGCCCTGCGCAAGGCCGCCCACCGCGCCCTGGCTGAGGTGTCCGAGGACATCGAGCGGCTACGGTTCAACGTGTGCGTCGCGCACATCTACGGGTTCGCCAATACCTTCCAAACCTCGCTGGCGAGCCTCGAGAGTGCGCCAATGGCCGACTACCGGTGGGCGGTGCGGGAGGCGGTCGACATCCTGGTCCGGCTGTTCCACCCGATGATGCCGCATTTGGCGGAGGAATGCTGGGCCGCGCTCGGGCATAAAACCCTTGTCGCTTCCGAGCCTTGGCCGAAGCTCGAGCCGGATCTGCTGGTCGAGAACATGATCACACTTCCGGTCCAAATCAACGGTAAGAAGCGCGGCGATGTCACAGTCGCCCGAAATGCGGCAAAGACCGAGATTGAGACTGCCGTTCTGGCCCTCGATGCAGTAAAACGGGCGCTCGATGGCAAGCCGCCCAAGAAGGTGATCGTGGTGCCCCAGAGGATTGTCAATGTGGTGGCATGACAAGCACGCCAGTCTCCCCTTGCCGTCCCGCCAGGGCCAGGTCTTGGAGCGAATAGCCGTGCGTCTGCCCTCCTCCGAGCCGCTGGGACGAAGGAGCGTGCTGCGGGCCGCGGCAGCGATGGGTATCGCCGCCCTCGCCGGCGGCTGCTTTCAGCCGCTCTACGGCGAGCAGTCTCCGATGGGCGGGCCGGTGCTGCGCGACCAACTCAGCGCCGTGGATATCGTACAGATTGAAGCGCCGAAGGGCAGCGACGAAGCCCGCCTCGCAGTCGAAATCCGCAACGCGTTGTTGTTCGATTTCAGCGGCGGCGGCTCGCCTGCCCCGCCCACGCACCGGTTGAAGATCGCCATCAGCTCGACGCGGGCCTCGATCATCGTCGACGTCCATACCTCGCGGCCGGACATCGAGAACTACGGAATCAATGCCACCTATTCGCTGACGGAGATCGCGACCGCCAAGGTCGTCGTCACCGGGCAGACCTTCGCCCGGGTCTCCTATGACATTCCCGGCCAGGCGCAGCGGTTCGCCCGCCTGCGCGGACTGCGCGATGCCGAAACACGCGCGGCCAAGGTGATCGCCGACAATGTCAGGTCGCGGCTCGCGTCTTATTTCATTGCGGGAACGTGAGCCGGGTTCTCATCGTCACGCTGCGCGAAGCGCTCCCACCGTCACCACCGCGTCTGCTTTGATCCGCCCCGAGAGGCGCCCCTTGCGCGGTCATCGCGCGGGCGAGCTCCCGCATGAGCCTGACAACCGATATTATGGATCGACATGAGCTCGAAGAGCCGGCGCCTTTTTGGATCTGATGCAGCCAGGCAATGGCCGGGAGGGTTGCCATGGTCGCCCTGAAAGGCCCCGACATCGAGAGATTCGTAACCCGTCCCGATCCGGCGCGCCCGGTTGTGCTCATCTTCGGTCCGGATGCAGGCCTGGTGCGCGAGCGGGCCGAGGCGCTGGTGCGCGCGTCGGTCGACGATCCCGCGGATCCGTTTCAACTCGCCCGGCTCGACGGCGATGACTTGGCCGGGGAGCCGACGCGCTTGGTCGAAGAGGCCAATACCATTCCGCTGTTCGGCGGGCGCCGTGCCGTCTGGGTCAAAGCCGGCGGCCGCAATTTCGCCCCCGCCGTCGAAGCGCTCGTCGCATCTGCATCGCCGGACTGTCGGGTGATCATCGAGGCGGGCGATCTCAGGCGCAACGCGCCGTTGCGTGCGATCTGCGAGCGCGCGAAAAATGCCGTAGCCCTCCCTTGCTACGCCGACGCCGAACGGGACCTTGTTCGTCTCATCGACGATGAGATGCGCGACGCGGGCCTTGCGATCTCATCCGAGGCACGCGCCGCTCTCGTTCCTTTGCTCGGCGGTGACCGCCTGGCCTCGCGCCACGAGGTGCGCAAACTCGCGCTGTTCGCACGCGGCAAGCCGCGGGTGGAGCTCGACGATGTGATGGCGGTGGTCGCGGACGCTTCGACCCTCGCGCTCGACGGCCTGGTCGACGCCGCCTTCGCCGGCCGCACCGGGGAACTCGAGGTGCAGTTCGGCAAGGCGCGTACCGCCGGCACGGCACCGGGCACGATCGTCTCGGCGGCGTTGCGCCAGGTGGCGCAACTGCACAAGGCGCGGCTCGCCGTGGAGGACGGTGCTTCCGTCGGCGAAGCCGCCGCAGGTATCCAGCCATTCGTTCATTTCAGCCGCAAGGCCGCGGTCGAGGCCGCACTGCGGATATGGACATCGGCGCGGCTTGAGCGTGCAATGACCCTGCTCGCGGAGGCCACGCTGGAGACGCGCCGCCAATCCGGGATGGCCGAGGCGATCGCGCAACGCGCGCTGCTGGCGCTTGCAGTGAATGCCCGACGCAAGGAGTCGAGGGAGAGCGCGCCATGATTCGGTATCCCGTCGTCGTGCGGCGTTCGCTGCTGGCGCTGGCATGCTTGTTCGCCCCGACCGTGGGCGACGTCACCTCCCTCAAGGCGCAGTCCTATCCCACGCGCTCCATCAAGCTCGTCGTGCCGTTCGGACCCGGCGGACCAACCGATGTGTCTGCGCGCATCGTTGCCCAGGTGGTGCAATCGGGGCTCGGCCTGAGCGTCGTAATCGAGAACCGGCCGGGAGCGGGCGGCGCCATTGGGACCAAATCGGTCGCCAATGCCGATCCCGACGGCGGCACGCTGCTGATCGGCACGAGCGCTACACTCGGCGTCGTGCCCGCGCTCATGAAAAATCCCGGCTACGATCCGATCAAGAGTTTTGCGCCGGTCGCCAAGGTCGCGGACAGCACGCTGGTTCTGGTCGTCCCCGCGAGTCTTCCCGCCGCCTCGGTCCAGGACTTCGTCGCCTATGCCAAGGCTAATCCGGGCAAGCTGAGCTTCGCCTCCGCAGGCGTCGGCAATCAGACCCAGTTGCTCGCGGAGCTGTTCAAATCGAAAGCCGGGCTCGACATCGTGCACGTCCCGTATAAGAGCGGCGCCGAGATGGTCACCGCCATCCTGGGTGAGCAGGTGCAGATGGCGTTTCCGGATGTGTCGATCCTCATTCCGCTCATCCGCGAGGGAAAACTGAAGGCGCTCGCCGTCACCAGTGCGAAGCGGCACCCGCAGCTGCCCGACGTTCCGACCATGATCGAGAGCGGCATCCCCGATTACATCATGACGTTCTGGTCAGGCGTGGTCGCGCCAGCCGGCACGCCTGCGGAGATCGTCGATCGACTCAACACCGCGATCAACGACGGCCTCACCTCCGCAGCCGTTCGGGACAATCTTGCCAAGGTCGGGGCGGAGGCGAGTCCGGGCTCGCCGCAGGACTTCGCCAACTTCATCGCTGCCGAAACCAGGAAGTGGAGCGCGGTGGCCAAGATGGCCGGCCTCAGCTTGGACTGACGGGCGTGCAATCCGCCTTGTGCCGGAGCGACCCTTCATTCACAGGCCCGCATTATCCGAACTTTTTGCTCAGCTCCGGCTCGAACTCTCCATCGATCAACACGAACGCAACCACGCACGGTGCGCTGGAGCGGTTGCTCCAGGCATGATTCGTGCCGCACTGAACTACGATGTCGCCGGCGCTGAGCTCGACGTCGACATCGTCCAGCACCATGGTGATCTCGCCGGAAAGCACGATCGCGTAATCGATGGTCTCGGTTCGATGCATGAGCGGATGACGCCCGCCCTTGCCGAAGGTTGCGGCCTTCTCGTTGCCGAGCGCCGCAAAGGCCGCACGCGATGCCTGGGCATCCATCTGCCGCACCGCTTCATTTTCCGGCGGGAAATGATTGATGCGCAGCACGGTGCCGCGCTGGTCCGGCATTTGCCGCCGTGGACCCAGCGTCGGCTCGGCGGCGGCCCGCACGATCCGCGCCGGCGTCTCCTTGGTTCGCCAGATATCGGTCGAATACCAGTCCGGGTTGACGGCGTTGACGTGCACGAACGGCGCGGGCCCGTCGGAGATCACGATCGCCTTGCCGTCCGCATCGTGACCGGTGACCACTCGTCTGACCTGCTTGGCCATCGCCATCCTCTCCCTGCGATGTTCGATTGGTTGTCGTCGGGCGCGCAGCAGCGCCCGTGTCGCGCGGCTCAAGCGCGTATCCTAGCGAGATGGTGGGATCAGTTCTTGTCCAGCCGTCGCAGCACATCGTCGAGTTGATCGAGACTGCGATAGTGGATCTGCAAGACACCTCCGTTGCCACGGTGATCAACCGTGACGGTCAGACCAAGCGCATCGGAGACCCGCCGTTCGAGCGCAAGCGTGTCGGCGTTCTTCAGGACGCGCTTGCTGACGGACTTGCCCGGGCGCTTGCCGCGATCCTTCGCCAGCGCCTCGACCTGGCGCACGTTGAGCCCGCGCTCGACGATCTCGCGCGCCATCTCTTCGGGGTCCGGGGCCCCGACAAGCATGCGCGCCGCGCCGGCGGAGATCTTGCCGGCGTGGATATAAGCCTTGACCGGCTCCGGCAGCTTCAACAGGCGCAGCGTGTTGGTGACGTGGCTGCGACTCTTGCCGACGATCTTGGCTATGTCGTCGTGGCTGTGATCGTATTCGCTCGCCAGGGCCTGATAGCCGCCGGCCTCTTCCAGCGGATTGAGATCCGTGCGTTGCACATTCTCGATGATGGCGAGCTCCAGCGCTTCGCTGTCGCTCACTTCGAAGGGTACGATCGGAATCTCATGCAGGCCCACGCGCTGTGCGGCGCGCCAGCGCCGCTCGCCGGCGATGATCTCGTAAGCATCCTTCGCGCCGGCGACCGAACGCACGACCACCGGCTGGATGATGCCGCGCTCCTTGATCGACGCCGCCAAGTCGTCGAGCTCGGCATCGGAAAAATGGCGGCGCGGATTTCGCGGATTCGGCCGCAGATATTCGATCGGCACGCGGCGTTGATTGCGCGCACGTTCGGGAGTCGCGGTTGCGGGGCCCACGTCACCCATGAGCGCGGCAAGGCCACGCCCCAGTCGCGATCGGCCTTCATCCGGCATAGCCATATCTCCCGACCTCTTCACTTCACGCCGCGCCGTGCTGCTGGTTCGAATCGATCGTGTCATTCGGCTGCGACGGACGCGCGATCAATTCCTTCTCGCGTTGGATGATCTCGGTCGCGAGACGCAGATACGCTTCACTGCCGACGCATTTGAGATCATAGACCAGCACCGGCTTGCCGTAGGACGGCGCCTCCGACACCCGCACGTTGCGCGGAATGATGGTGTCGTAGACTTTCTGATTGCTGTGCTGTCGCACGTCGGCGACGACCTGATTGGAGAGATTGTTGCGCGCGTCGTGCATGGTGAGCACGATGCCGTGGATCATGAGATCGGGATTGAGCGTGGATTTCACGCTGTCGACGGTCTGCAGCAGTTGCGACAAGCCTTCGAGCGCAAAGAACTCGCACTGCAACGGCACCAGAATCGCGTCCGCCGCGGCCATGGCATTGACGGTGAGCAGGTTGAGCGACGGCGGACAATCGATCAGCACATAGGTGACGTCGCCGACGCGCGGCGAAGCGCGCAGCGGCGCCAGCGCGGTCCGCAGCCGAAACGCCCGGTCGCGATCCTGGCTGACTTCCAGTTCGACGCCGGAGAGATCGAGCGTCGAAGGCGCGATGGAGAGCCGCGGAACGGCCGTCGGCAACACGACGTCGCGCAAGGTCGCTTCGCCCATCAGCAAATCGTAGGTCGAATAACGGCGGCTGCGTCGATCGATGCCCAACCCCGTCGACGCATTGCCCTGCGGATCGAGATCAAGCAGCAGCACGTGCTCGCCGATTGCGGCGAGCGCGGTGCCCAGATTGATCGCCGTTGTGGTCTTGCCGACCCCGCCTTTCTGATTGGCGATGGCGATCACCCGCGGCGGCTGAGGATTGGGTATGCGGCTCGCGAGCGGGATGACGTGCGACGACGATACGTGCGCCGAATCCTCTGGCGCGTCCGCCGGCAAATCCGCGGGATCGGTCATGGCATTGGCGTCCAACTTCGGAGCTGCTTCGCGAATCGATCGGAATTTTAGGGCCTTGTCGTGCCGCGCTCCACATCCCGGACCACGACAATGCGGGCGGCCGCCTCCGTGCGGCTGGGCACCAGCGTCGCGTTCATGCGCCAAGTCCCCATGGCGGCCCTGGCCTCCGTCAGCTCAAGCTCTGCATTTTGGCCCTTCGGGAACAAGCCAATTGCGCCGCTTTTCCCCAGGAGCGGAAAGCACTGCTTTAGCAAGAGCTTGAGCGGCGCCACGGCGCGCGCGGTGATGGCATCCAGCGGACCGGCGAAACGTTTGGCGAAATCCTCGATCCGTTCGGCATGCACCTCGGCCGGGGCACCGGTGAGGCGCTGAGCCTCACGCAGGAATGCGGCTTTTTTCCTATTGCTGTCAACGAGATGCACCTTGGCACCGGGCTTTTCCGCCAGCGCGATGGCGAGGACGAGTCCGGGAAATCCGGCACCCGAGCCCAGATCAGCCCAGATTCGGGCGTCGGGGGCAAGATCCAGCAGCTGGAGTGAATCCGCGATATGCCGAGTCCACAGGTGCGAAATCGTCGAAGGCGCGACAAGATTCGTGGTCCGTTGCCAACTCAGCAGCAAGCCGACGAACGCTTCGAGCCGCTCCGATGTTTCACGTGAAACCGGAGTGAGAGCCATCGCGCGGACGCGATCGGCATCGAGATCAACCCTGGAAGTAGCGGGTCGGATCACGGCGGAAGGGTCCCCTGCCCTTCAGGAGCAACATCGGCGTCGGTCAAGTGCCTGCGGTCCTGATCGATCCCTCATCGAACGGCGGCGCCTACAGTCCGCTTGCGCTTGAGATGGGCCACCAGGAGCGTCAGGGCTGCCGGGGTGATGCCGTCGAGGCGGGCGGCCTGCCCGATGCTGCGAGGACGGCTGACTTGCAGCTTCTGCCGCGCCTCGTTGGAGAGTCCGCGCAACTGGGCGTAATCGAGGTTCTCGGGCAAAGCGAGGCTCTCGTCTCGACGATAGGCCGCGATATCGGCGGCCTGGCGGGAGAGATAGACGTCGTACTTCGCGTCGATCTCGAGTTGCTCGGCAATCTTCGGCGCGAGTTCGCCGAATTCGGGCCAGATCCGGCTGAGTTCGGCGACCCCGATTTTGGGGTGAGACAGAAGCTCGAAGGCGCTGCGCCGCTGGCCGTCCTTGTTGAGCGCCAGCCCGTGGCGGTCGCCCTCATTTGGCGTCAGCGAGACCGATTGCGCGAAGGCCCGGGCGGCAG
>DASSJW010000651.1:0-7276 GCA_035690995.1 Xanthobacteraceae bacterium | reverse complement strand
TAAGCGCCCGAGCCGCGGTTCGGGGTGCCGACATCGAGCTTGCCCGGACGCTCCTTTGCGAGCGCGATCAGATCTGGAACGAAATGCGCCGCCACCGAGGGATGGACGGTGATGACCACCGGCATCGAGGCGATGAGGCCGATCGGCGCGAAATCTTTGGCGGAATATCCGGCATTGGGATCGAGGCTTGGATTGATGGTGATCGAGCCGGCGCCGCCCAGGAGCAGCGTGTAGCCGTCGGGCGCGGCCTTGGCGACCGCGCGCGCCCCGATATTGCCGCCACCGCCGCCACGATTGTCGACGATCACCTGCTGCCCGAGCGGAGCGCTCAGCTTTGATGCGACGAGGCGCGCCATGGCATCGACGCCGCCGCCAGGGGGATAGGGAACGACCAGCGTGATGGCGCGGTTCGGATACTCGTCGGCCCCGGCCTGCGGTGCCGCCGCGCAGACCAGGGCTGCGAGCAGCACCGCGATTGCCAGGCTGCGACGGCGTGCCATGTCCGCGATCCGCTCCGACAGGATGCCTTGTCGCCGGGCGAGTGCTGCGCCGCGGCGGTCAGTTGCTCTGCTTGTTCAAATTCTTCGCGAGCGGCTGCCAGATCGCCATCTCGCGGCCGATGAAGGACGTGTATTCCTGCGGCGTCATCGGCACGATCTGGACCGCATCTTGCGCGAACCGCTTCTTGACGTCTTCCAGCTGGAGGACCTGCGCGACCGCGCCGTTCAGCTTCTGCGCGATGTCGGGAGCAATTCCGGCCGGGCCCGAGAGGCCGAACCAAGTCGCGGCGACGAGGTCGGGATAGCCCAATTCCTTGAAGGTGGGCACGCTCGGGTCGGCGGCCACGCGCGTTTCCGACGAGACCGCCAGCACGCGCAGGGCGCCCGTTCGAATTTCCTCCGCGGCCGAAACCCACGCCATCATGCCGACCTTGACGTGGCCGGCAATGAGATCGATGAGCGCCGGCGCGGAGCCCTTGTACGGTACGTGCTCGAGCTTGATGTTTTCCTTCTGCGCCAAGTACTCGGCGAACAGGTGCCCGTGCGTGCCGGTGCCGGGCGAGACATAGCCGAGCCCCTGCGGGCGGCTCCTGATGAGCGTGAGGAATTCGGCAAACGTTTTCACGCCGAGCGACGGATGCACGAGCAGCACCAGCGGCGGTCCGCCGAGATAGGCTATGTGGGTGAAATCCTTCAGCGGATCGAACGTGGGTGTCGGGCTCATGGCGGGGGCGATCACGCTCGGCGCGATCCCCGACACGACGAAGGTGTAGCCGTCCGGCTCTGAACGTGCACCGGCCTGCTCGCCTACGAGGCCGCCGGCGCCGGCGCGATTGTCGATCACGAAGGACTGCCCGAACACCCGCCCGAGATGGTCCGAGACGATGCGCGCCAGGATGTCGGCCGCGCCACCGGCGGCAAACGGCACGATGACCCTGACCGGCTTCGACGGCCAGACGTCCGTCTGCGCGGCGCACGGGTTCACGGCAGCCGCAAACAATAATGCAATCGTCCACGCCAGGAGCGTCGTAAATTTCTTCACTCTCTTCCTCCTTTGTTGCGCCTGAAGCGGCGCAATCATGATTGCTGCGCTTGTCGCCCCGCCCTGCCGTTGCGTGCCTGCTCGATCAGTTGCCATAGCCGTGGCGGCGAGAGCGGCAATTCCGTTGGTTGGACGTTCCACGCCGCGAGCGCGGCGGCGACGGCGTTGCCGATGGTTGCCGCGGTCGCCACATTGCCGCCCTCGCTGCCGCCCTTGACCCCCAACGGATTGCTCGGCGAGGGCCGCAATTCGAGCGTGACGGCGCGGACCTGCGGAAAGTCGGTCGCGGTTGGAACGAGATAGTCCGCGAGCGAGGCATTCAACATCTGCCCATTCGTATCGTAGATGACGTGATCGAGGAACACGCCACCCAGGCCCTGGACGAGCGCGCCGATCGTCTGTCCGTGAACGATCTGCGGGTTGATGAGGCGCCCGACATCCTCGACCACGAGACAGTCCACGACCTCCACGTGCCCCGTCCTCGGATCGACGGCGACATGCGCGGCCTGCGCGCCGTTCGACCACGTGTTCTTGCCCTTGGCGAACGTGCCTTCGGCGGAAAGCGGGCAGCCGTCCGCGATCGCGCGCGCGCCGAGCTCAGCAAGTGTCACGGTGCGATCTCCCGCGGCGACGATGCCGCCGTCTCTGATCTCGGCATCTTGCGGCGCGCAGCCGAGCCGCCGCGCGCCGGCATCACGGATCAGCAACAGCAGCTTGGCAGCGGCGTCGAGAATGGCGGAGCCACCCATGATCGCGGTGCGCGAGTGATAACTGCCGGAGCCGTCGCTGACCAAGCCGGTCGATCCGTGCAGGACGCGGATGCATTCGACCGGCAGCCCCAGCGCATCGGCGGTGACCTGCGTAAAGGTCGTTTCGATCCCCTGTCCGAGCGATGATGATCCGACCCCGAGCAATATTCGCCCATCGGCTTCGACGCTGAGACGCGCATTCTCCGGCGGTCCGCCGCCGCCGCTCTGCACGAAGCAGGTGACAGCGACGCCGTGATAGCGTCCGTCGATCATGCGTCCCTGCAGCGGCTGCTTCTCCTTCCAGCCGAATTCCGCGAGGCAGCGATCCAGGGTGGCGTGATAGTCGCCGGAATCATAAGCAGCTTCGTGCTCATAGGGGACGAGCGCGCCGATCGAATAGGGCAATTCGTCGGCGGTGATCAGGTTCTTGCGCCGGAACTCGAGCGGATCGAGATCGAGGTCGCGCGCCACCATGTCGAGGAGGCGCTCGCGAAAGAAATTCGCCTCGACGCGTCCTGGCGCACGATAGGTCCCGGTCGGCGTCTTGTTGGTCATCACCGCGGTGACCTCGACGCGGACGTGCGGAAATCGATACGGCCCGAGCAGAAACTGTCCGGCCTTGGCCGGGACCACGCCCGCATTGGTGCGGATATAGGCACCCATGTCGGCATAAACGCGGCCGCGCAGTCCGACCAACGTGCCGTCCTTGCGGCATGCGATCTCCACGTCGCAGTCGATCTCGCGCGAATGATTGGCCGATAGCAGATGCTCGCGACGGTCCTCGATCCAGCACACCGGGCGTTTGAGCCGCCAGGCTGCAAACGGAATCAAGAAGTCTTCGGGATAAAATTCGCCGCGCACGCCGAAGCCACCGCCCACGTCGCCTTCGACCATTTCAATCGACTGCTCGGGCAGGCCGAGCATGCGGGCCAGGACCCGGCGGTTGTAATAGGGGACCTTGCATGCGCCGGAAATGACCAGCGTTCCGGCGCCAGGGTCGCATTGTGCCAGCACGCCGCGGGTCTCCATCGGAAGCGCGGTGTGGCGTTGCGAACGGAAGCTCTCGCACCGGACATAATCGGCGCTGGCGAATGCGGCGTCCGGATCGCCGATCGCGACCTCGTAATGCGCCGCGGTATTGGTTGCGTTCTCCTCAAACAGCAGGTCTGCGTCGCGCGCGGACGTGACGCGATCGGTGACCGGCGTGAGGTCCTCGATGTCGAGTTCAATCCGCTCGCTCGCATCCTCGGCCAGCGCGCGACTCTGCGCCACGACGAGGGCGAACGGCTCCCCGACAAACCTCACTTTGTCGCCGGCGATGACCGGCTGGACGAACCGTTCCAGGCCCTTGATCGGAGCGAGACGGATGGGAATGGTGGGAACGACGCGACCGATATCGGCGGCGGTGAAGATCGCCTCGACGCCCGGACACGCCTTTGCCGCGCGCAGATCGATGCCCCGGATCCGGCCATGGGCAACCGGACTGCGTACGATCGCCGCGTGCAACAGCCCCGCGGGCGCGATATCGGCCACGAAGCAACCACGCCCGGTCAGCAGCCGCGCGTCCTCCACCCGCTCGAGCGGCTGACCCACATAGGTGTTGGGCTTGATCGTCACTGCGGCGGCCCGGCCCATGGGCGCCTCGAGGGGATCAATTGGCTTTCACTCCCGCGGCGGCCGCGATTTTCATATTGGTGGAGACCTCCGTCTGCACCAGCTCTTCGAATGCCGATGTGGTCAGCGTCATCGGGTCGGCGCCCAGGCGTGCGAGCTTCTCCTGCACCGCCGGATTTTGCAGCGCCTTGCGCGTTTCCGCGTAGAGCTTGTCCAGGATGGCAGAAGGCGTCTTCGACGGCGCGAACATCCCGACCCAGAAATTATATTCCGAGTTCGGGAATCCAGCTTCCACCGTCGTCGGAACGTCGGGCAGGGCGGCAGCGCGTTGGGATCCGCTCACCGCCAGCGCCTGCAGCCTGCCATCCTTGAGAAACGGCAGCGCCACGATCAGCGGCGCAAAGAAAAAATCGGCGCGATCCGCGAGCACCTCCGTCAATGCCTCCGGTGCGCCCTTGCTGGGGACATGCACGGCTTGGAAGCCCGCTGCCCGACGAAACACTTCGCTGGCAAAATGCGAAAAATTTCCGGCGCCGGCGGTGGAGTAATTCATCAATCCGGGCTTCGCCTTCGCGGCCGCGACGAAGTCGGCCAGATTCTTGTAGCCCTTCGATGGGGAGACGACGAGCACCGTCGGCATGTTGCCGAGTGGGATGACGGGCGTGAAGTCGCGCAAGGTGTCGAACGGCAGGTTGCCGTACGTGGCCGGGACGATGGTATGCGAGGACGAGTTGATCAGGATTGTATAGCCGTCGGCGTCCGATCGCGCCGCGGTGGCCATGCCGATCGTATTGCCGGCACCGGGACGATTTTCCACGACGATCGGCTGGCCGAGTTGTTGCGAAAGTTGGTCCAGTACGGTGCGCCCGATCATGTCGGTGGCGCTGCCCGCGGTCAGCGGCACGATCGCGCGAATGGCTTTCGTCGGCCAGTCCTGCGCGGCCGCGGTGCTCGCGCCGAGCGCCGTCAGAACCAGGGCCGCCGCGAGACCCAGGGTCTCGCTCGCCGTGATTTTTCCAACTCGAATGGCGGCGGATGTGCGGACGCCGGTGGCCCGGTTGCGCGTCATGATTCCTCCCGCGAGCTTTTTTTGAACAGATGTTCAATCCAGGTTAACGGATTTAAACACCTGTGCAAATTCTTTTGCTTTTGGGGAAAGCGGGCGCTATCCGGACGAGCAATGCCATGCGGCGCGCTGCCGCATCCGCTGCGCAATGTGGGATGGAAAGGACTGCCCGATGCCCGTGAGCCCGATTGCGGTTGAAGAGCACTTCTGGACGCCCGAATTGCGCGAACTGCGCCGCGGCTTCGATGTCCTCTCCGATCCCGAGCATGGCCGGCGGCTGGGAGATTTGGGCGATTTGCGCATGCGCGAAATGGACGACGTCGGCATCGCCATGCAGGTGATCTCACATGTCGAACCGGCCGCGCAGAATTTCGATCCGCCGGAGGCCGTTCGCTTGACGCGGGCGGCGAACGACATGTTGCATCGCGCCGTGGAAGCCCATCCGACGCGCTTTGCCGCGCTCGCGGCCTTGCCGACCTCCGACCCGGCGGCTGCGGCAGCGGAACTGGAGCGCACGGTGACGCAGCTCGGCTTCAAGGGCGCGATCATCCATGGCCTGACCCGCGGCGGGTTTCCCGATGAGCGGCCGTTCTGGCCGGTGCTGGAAACCGCCCATCGCCTCGACGTTCCGATCTACATTCATCCCGCGACCCCGCACCCGGCGGTGATCGAGGCCTATTACCGCGGATTTCCCTCGATGGTGCGCGTCGGTCACGGTTTCACCGCGGAAACCGCCGCGATCGCGACGCGACTCGTGCTGAGCGAGGTGTTTGACGCGCTTCCCCGGCTGCAGATCATTCTCGGGCATCTCGGGGAGGCGCTGCCGTTTCTGCTGCCGCGTATTGATCGCTACGTGTCGCGACACATGAAGGCGCCGCGAACATTCGCGCAAACCCTGCGCCGGAATTTCTATTTCACCACCAGCGGAGCATTCCCGCACAGCGCCCTGCAATGTACCATCGAGGCGATCGGAATCGAACGGATCATGTTCGCGGTCGACTGGCCGTTCCTGTCGAACGTCGAGGGCCGCAGATTCATCGACAGCGCGCCGATCGGCGAGGACGCGAAGGCGCTGATCTTCGAAGGCAATGCGCGCCGCCTGTTGCGGCTTTAGCGAACGCGGTCACCGCCGCTTGCGCGCGGGCCGCTGCGGCTTCGTCGGCGGGGCGTGGAACGCCCGCGTCATGAACGGGACCAATTCCTTGATGACGTCTTCGGTGTTGGCGGGATTGCAGCGGCCGTTGGAAAACGCCGAGATCCGGTGCGGCCCAGCCGCGGTGTAGTAGATCGAGCCGAGCAGGAAGTGGAAACGCCAGCACACGTCCGTTCGCGACAGGTGCGGCAGGCATTCGCACAGCACGTCGATGAAGGCGGTGCTGGATTGATCGAAGTTCTCGGCCACCAGCTTTTCCAGGAGTTCCGAGTTCTCGCCCGACAGCACGGCGCGCAGACGGATGAATGCTTCCCCGCCTTCCACCTCGACCTGCTGCAGGGCCGGCCGGATGAAAGCCTCGATGATGGCGGCGACCCTTGCCCGGCCGCGCAGTCGCGACGAGGCTTCGAGCCCGCGCAGCCGCTCCTCGATCATGGGCTCGCAGTGGCGGCGATAGACCTCGGACAGCAGGCCTTCCTTGTTGTTGAAGTGATAGCCGATGCTGGCAATGTTCACTTGCGCGGCGGCAGCGAGCTCGCGCACCGACACGCCGTTGAAGCCGCGCTCGGCGAACAGCCGCTCGGCCGTGCGCAGGATCCGCTCCCGCGTTCCATCTTCGTCCTCGCGGGCCAGGGCTTGCCCGGAGCCTTTCCCCCCCGCTTGCGCCAGCGCGCGCCTCGACGTCGCCTTGTCCATGAATTCATCGCCCGTTTTCGGGGTCCTTAGCCGCATGCCGTGCCCGAAATGTCAATCGCTCGATGATCCGCGCGCGGCCTCCGGTACCCCAACCCGCAGCGCCGGCACTCCGTTCGGCGCGCTTCCGGCGCAGTTAAACGCTTGTTTACATGGGCTCGGGTTTGGAGGTAACGTCGCGGCCGCCAGACCTGAATGGGAGGATCATCATGACCGCCGCCGCGAGCAAGAAGACCCTGGTGGTCCGCAACGGCACCCTGATCGACGGCTCCGGCAAGCCGTCCGCGCGCAACGATACCATCGTCATCGAGGGCAACCGGATCAAGAGCGTCGGCGCCCTGCCGCCGGACGTGCAGCTCGAGGATCGCAGGGCCGTGGAGGTGATCGATGCCGGCGGGCAGTGGATCATGCCCGGCCTGATCGACGCGCACTGCCACGTCTCCTACGGCTATCCGCTGA
>DASSJW010000650.1:0-2237 GCA_035690995.1 Xanthobacteraceae bacterium | reverse complement strand
GAATTGCAGGTCGAGGGTGCCGAGCGGAGATCCGCGATAGCCGGTCACATAACCCGCGGTGTTGAGGCCGGCGCGACGGTCGCGCTCCTTCTGCATCAGGCACAGGCGCACGATGGCCTGGAAGCCGGTGACGAAAATCCGACTCTTGGTCAGATCGTATTTGTCGTCGAGCGTGACGTGATTGAGCGCCATCGCGCGCGCCTCCGCGGCATTCAAGTCTGCGCGGCCGGCAGCCGCGGGAACATTCGACTCGTTCAAAGGATATAAGCCGAGCGGGCACGTCAGCAATGCCAAGAAGTTGAGCGAACTGGCAATTTCACGGCAAGCCGGTCGCAGGCAATGAAATGTCGGGCCGACGCGCCCCTGCGCATTTTGGCGCAATGCAGCACAAAGGCGTGGGGGTTGCGCCATCGGTCACATGCAGCACCGACATTGTGCCAATGCCGCGCATGGGCTGGCTGCGGCCCCGACCGTGCTTTACAACCAACGGCAAAGGTGACGGTGCACTGACGCCGATCACGCATAATCCCGGGACCGGAACGCCTCTGCCGATGGACGCCTACGCCGATCGTCGTGAGGTCACGCCCCTCACGCATCGACAGACCCTGCTGATCGTGCTGGGCGTGCTGCTGCCGACGTTCATGGGGTCGCTCGACCAGACCATTCTGGCGACGGCGCTGCCGACGATCGGGCGCGATTTCGGCGATGTGCACAACCTCCCCTGGCTGATCACCGCTTACCTCTTGGCATCGACTGCGATCATCCCGCTCTACGGCAAGATCGCGGACATTCATGGGCGCCGGTTCACGCTGCGGATCGCGATCCTCACCTACATGGCCGGCTCGCTTGTCTGCGCGCTGGCCCCGAATATGTTGGTGCTGATTCTGGGACGGGTCCTGCACGGCCTCGGCGGCGGCGGCCTATCATCGATGGGCATGGTCGTACTCGCCGATCTGGTCTCGCCCAAAGAGCGGGGCCGCTACTACGGCTACTTCGCGGCGACCTACACCACGGCCGGCGGCAGTGGCCCGTTGCTCGGCGGCCTGATCGCCGACCATCTGCATTGGTCGGTCATCTTCTGGATCAACATTCCGATGGGGCTTGCAGCGCTGGCGATCACAACATCGCTGCTACGCAGGCTGCCGCGCTATGAGCGGCCGCATCTCCTCGACCTCGTCGGCGCTGCCCTCATCGTTTGTGCCAGCGTAGCGTTCATGCTGGCGTTGAACCTGGGCGGCGTGCGTTACCCCTGGACCTCGGTGCCGATCCTGGCGCTCTTCGCCGGGGCGCTGATCATGGCCGTATTCTTCGTGCTGCGCCTGATCACAGCACCCGAGCCGCTGATCCCAATCTCCATTCTCCGGAATCCGGTCATACGCTGTGCGATCGCGGCCAATGCCTTCGGCTGGGGCTCCATCATCGGACTCAACGTGTTCCTGCCGATCTACCTGCAGCGGGTGATGGGGCTTTCCCCGGCCAATGCCGGCCTCAGCCTGGTGGCGTTCATGGTGGCGCTCAACACCTGCGCCGGCTTCGCCGGCCAGGTGCTCGGCCGCGTGCGCCACTACAAGCTGCTGCCCATGGCCGCACTCCTCGTCTCCATCGCGGCGGTCACGTCGCTTGGATGGCGAGCGGACGATATGACCCCGCTGTCATTCGAGCTCACGCTGATCCTGATCGGGGCGGGGTTCGGGCCGCTTCCTTCGCTCACCGCGGTCGCCATGCAGAACATGGTGGCGCGCCACCAGCTCGGCATTTCGGTGGGAACGATGAACTTCAGCCGCAACCTCTACGCCACCATGCTGATCGCGGTGTTCGGGGCGATCGTCCTGGCCGGCACGGTGGCGGGCGAGTCGCTCGACAGCGCATTGCAGGCGGGGATATCGGCGACCGCTTTCGGGCGAGTGTTCTTCGTCGCCGCGGCCAGCATGACGATCGCGTTGATCGCGATCGCGCTGATGGAGGAAAAGCCGTTGCAGACCGGCGCCGAGCTCGACGCGCAATAGCCGCCGCCGGCGGATGGCTTACGCCACCTTGCGCTCGACCTGCTCCATCTCGGCCGCTGGCGCCTCGTCCGTGTGCACGACGAAGCGCCGGAGCACGTTCGGCCCGAAGGTGGTGCTGAATGCCACGTCGGCGGCATCACGGCCGCGCGCCATGACGATGCGGCCGATGCGCGGAATGTTGTGGCGGGCATCGAACGCGTACCAGCGGCCGCCGAGATAGACCTCGAACCA
>DASSJW010000649.1:0-3169 GCA_035690995.1 Xanthobacteraceae bacterium | reverse complement strand
TTCGCGCCGCTGAACCCCTAATTCAATTGCCCTTCTCAAGTTTAATCGGGTCGTACCGAGCCGGCTATCGTTCAAGGCCGCAAGGGCAACCAGACCGCTCCTCGACGGGGCGAGACCGATGCATCGGGTATGACCCGCCGATCCTCACCCCGCGCCGCTCGCAACCAAGAGGCCGACAACCTGCACGGCGATGACCTTCACGATCGTCATCGATGGAAAGATCATCGCGTAGCCGATATCAGGGCGCTCGGTCGGCGCCATTCGCGTTGAAAACACCAGGATAGCCGGATTTCCGGTCGCACCCGACGCGACTCCGACCAGATCGTCGTATGGGATCTTCAGTAGGTAATATCCGACTAACAATACGATGGCGACCGTAGTGAGCAGAACGGCAACGCCGATGAAGAGCATCGTGAGCCCGGTCTCCGAAACCGTGCGAATGAACGGCTGTCCAGCATTGATACCGACCGCGGCAAGAAACATGGCGAGGCCGAAGTTCCGCAGCACGATGTTCGCGGGGAGGGGCATCACCCAGAGCAACGGGCCGGTTCGGCGCAGCTTGCCGGCAATGAGAGCTACGATCAGCGGCCCACCGCCGATGCCGAGCGTGACGGTTCCGACACCGGGAATTGGAATAGGAATGAGCCCGAGCAAGACCCCCAGCACCATGCCGAGCCCAAGCGAAACGTAGCTGAACTCCGCCGTGGCCTTAACGGTGTCGCCGAAGTGGCGCCGGATGTCTTCCTTGCGGTCGGCTGGCATCAGCACGCCGACCCGATCGCCGAACTCCAGGGCCAAATCGGGCGTCGGCACGAGGTCCATGTCATAGCGCCGGACATGCAGAAGATGAACCGGAAAGCCGGTCGGCAGCGGAAGCTGCGCGAGAGGCACCCCGACCACATTGGCTTTCCCAACAAAAACCCGGATGTAATCGAGGGCGGAACGATCCTTGACGATTCGACCGGGCTCCAATTTTCCCAGGCGTGCGGCCGCTTCGGCGATTGCCTCCTCTTGTTCCGCGATGATCAGGAGACCATCTCCCGATGCCAGGACGATATCGGCCGAAGGAATGACATTCTGGTCTCCTTTGCGGACCATCGTCGTCTGAACGCCACCCGGCAGATTCTTGCTGAGATCACCGAGGGTACGTCCGGCGCAGTTGTCTGCCAGAGTCACCTCGCCCATGTGGAATCGCTGCGCCTTCGGCGGGAATTTCGGCTCGATTTGGCGCGTCATGAAATAGATGCACAGGATCGGGCCGATCACGCCGAACGGATATGCAACGGAATAGCCGATCGACGGCTCGCTGTTGTGCATGACGTCGAGGGCAGCCTGCAGCGTGGCGGTGCTGGTCATCGAACCGGCAAAAATGCCGAGAGTGTGACCCATCCTTATCCCAAAGGCCTGGCCAAGCCCCAATGCGACCAGGAGCCCGGCCACGACTGCAACCAACGCCAGCAGATTGTACTTGCGGCCCGCAGCGCCGCTCATTCCTTCAAAGAACTGTCGCCCATAGAGAATACCGATTCCGTAGAGGAACATGATCAAGCCCGTCAGGCCGATCGGGCCGGTGATCTGGGCCTTGGGGGCGAAGGCTCCGATGGCGAGCCCCACGAACAAGACGGCTCCGACGCCAAGTGAGAAGCCTCCGATGCTGATTTGGCCCACCAGGTAGCCAACGCCGATCGCGAGGAACAAGGCGAGGATCGGCTGTGTACCGATAATCTCACGAGCAAGATCAAGCATCGCGACATCCCCAGGCTGCTGGCATTACCGGGCGCGGCACCCCGCCGCGCGGAACTGTTCGATCACGCGATTCACAAGGTCAGGAGTGGGCGCCGCTATATTCGCATGCTTGTACTCAAGCTCCATTGCCTTCCATTTGAAGGCGCCAAGTTGATGGAACGGCTGCACCTCGACCCACTCGACGTTCTTCATCGGCGCGACGAACCGGGCAACCTTCTCGACATTGGATGGATCATCGGTGAGCCCCGGCACCAGCGTGAAGCGCACCCACGCGGGTTTCCCGATTGCGGCCAGGCGTTCAGCGAAGCGCAGGGTCGGAGCCAGGTCACGGCCGGTCGCCGCGCGATAGGTTTCTGGGTCCCCGCTCTTGATGTCGAGCAGTACGAGGTCGAGGCAGGAGAGATATTTCTCGTCAACCCGATCGCCGAGAAAGCCGGACGTCTCGATCGCGGTGTGCAGGCCCATCTGTTTGGCCGCCGCCAGTATCCGCCGCGTGAAGGCGAGCTGCACCATCGGCTCTCCGCCCGAGATGGTCAGGCCACCGTCGAGCGACCGCAGCGCAGGCGCGAACGTGCCCAGGCGATCGATCACCTGCTGCGCGGAGACGTAGGTGCCATCCTTCAGATGCCAGGTATCGGGGTTGTGGCAGTAGGAGCAGCGCAGCAGGCAACCCGATACGAACAGCACCAGTCGCAGACCGGGCCCGTCGTATCGGGAAGAGGTCTCGTAGGAGTGGACGTAGCCGAAGACCCCCTCGGCGTCGTCGCGGATGTCGGCTTCATCCGGCGCATCCGGCGAGATTCCGACGCGCAGATCATGCCGACTGCCCGCCTCGAGGTTGCCTAGCTGCGACATGATACTCTCTCCCTGTCTCAGACTTGCCCGTGGAAGGTGCGGCTGATCACATCCAGCTGTTGCTCGCGCGTCAGGCGGACGAAGTTCACGGCATATCCCGACACGCGGATCGTCAGCTGCGGATACTTGTCCGGATTCTTCATCGCGTCCTCGAGCGTCTCCTTGTCGATGACGTTCAAGTTCATGTGGAAGCCGCCCTGCCCGAAATACATGTCGAAGGCTTTGACCGCGGCATCGATCAGCTCCTGCTCCGACAGGTGCGCCTTCTGCGGCGCGACCGAAACCGTGTAGCTGATCCCGTCCAGCGCGTCTTTGTACGGCAGCTTTGCCACGGACAGGCAAGACGCCAGCCAGCCATGACTGTCGCGGCCGTGCATCGGGTTGGCGCCGGGTCCGAACGGCTCGCCCTTGCGGCGGCCGTCCGGCGTGTTGCCAGTGTGCTTGCCGTAGACCACGTTCGACGTGATGGTCAGCACGCTCTGGGTATGCGTGGCGTTGCGGTAGGTCGGGTGCTTACGGATCTTCTGCATGAAGCGGGTGACGAGCTCCGCAGCGATCTGGTCCACCC
>DASSJW010000648.1:0-4353 GCA_035690995.1 Xanthobacteraceae bacterium | reverse complement strand
CGTCTCGCCATCCTCCGGGGCGGCGCTCGTCGATGCCGGCAAGGTCAAGGTCATCGCGCTCACGGGCGCCGAGCGGCCGTCGTTCGCGCCGGCCGACTGGCCGACACTCGCCGAAAGCGGGATACCGGTCGATGTCGTGCTGTGGAACGGGCTGTTCGCGCCCGCGGGCACGCCGCCTGCAATCGTCAATAAGTTGGACCAGGAAGTCGGTCGCATCCTGCGCGATGAAGGTGTTCGCAAGTTGCTGAATGCTGCCGGCATCGAAGCCTCCGCCATCAGCCAGGCCGCATTCGTTGAGCTTATCCATAACGAAGCGGCGCATTATATCCGGATAATTGAGAAAACCGGGATCCGTGTCGAGCGTTGATGGCCCGTTGAGCGCGGGTGGGAGCAGGGCCAGGAGCGGCAGGGGCGTCCCCGTGCATGGGCAGCATCCGGTTCGGCCCACGGATGGCGGCCGATGTGGCGCGCTGCGATCGAACATCTTTTTCATAACAGGAGCCTCGACATGAGCGATCTGAACGCATTGCAACGCGATCTCGTCACCGCGAACCACATCTTGGCGCGTGAAGGCGTGACGGATGCGCTTGGCCATATCAGCGTGCGTCACCCCGATCGTCCGGACCGATTCTTCCTGTCGTGCTCGCGCAGCCCCGAACTCGTCCAGATCGACGACATCATGGAATACGATCTCGACTGCAACCCAATCGATCAACGGGGCCGACCCATGTATTTCGAGCGCCCGATCCACGGCGCGATCTATCAGGCCCGCCCCGACGTCAAATCCATCGTCCACAACCACGCCTACGAGGTCATTCCGTTCGGACTGACCAAGAGGCCGCTGCAGGCCTGCGTGCATCCGGCGTGCGGTATCGGCACGCACGTGCCGGTCTGGGACAGCCGGACCTCGTTTGGCGACACCGACCTTCTGATCACGAATATGGAGCGGGGAAAGGATCTCGCGCGCGGGATGGGTAAGGATAATTCGGTCCTCCTGCGCGGCCACGGCTGTGTCGTGGTGGGCAACAATCTCAAGGAGGCCGTCCTCAACGCCGTCTATTTCAAGATCAATGCCAGCCTGGTGTTGCAAACCATGCAGATCGGCGAGGACATAACTTACCTGAGCGAAGGCGAGATCGAGCTTACCAAGAAGCTCGTGTACAGTGAAAATGCAGTGCAACGCATGTGGGATTATTGGTCGATGCGATGCCGTGATAATCCACGTTAATACCGGAACGCGATGCTCAACGCGTGCATTCCACGAATCGATTCATTCCCACATCTCCAACCCATGCCGCGTTCGATCGGGTGGCATCGATCCTTCCTCAAATCGCAGATTTACACGCCGTGGAAACGGTTCAATCAAAAGGATTGCGTCCGGTCTGACATCTTGAACGCCGTAGCGACGAGTCAAATTCCAGGGACGTGCTACTGTGCCGACGTATCCACCCCGGACCAAGTACACCGATTTTGACGGAAGTTTCGGTCGAGCGCCCTTATGAAGTCCAGAGCTTTCCGCTATATCCGACCGGCTTCACTGGCTCACGCCTATCAAATCCTTGCAGAAGCCAACGGCGACGCCGTTCCGATTGCCGGCGGCCAAAGTCTGTTGGCCGGGCTGAATATGCGTCTTTCAGCTCCGAAGCTTCTGGTCGACATCGGCGATCTCCGAGAGCTGATGGATCAGTCGCATGTCGGCGGCGTTGTCCGCCTCGGCGCGCTGACGCGGCACGGCGACCTGCTGCGCTCCGAACTGGTCCGAAGACATCTACCGCTGTTGATGCAGGCCGCCCCTCACATCGGTCATATCGCTATCCGCAACCGCGGCACGCTTGGCGGAAGCCTGGCCTATGCCGATCCGGCAGCAGAACTGCCGGCTTGTGCCGTCGCGCTTGGAGCAACTCTCGTTCTGGGCAGCAGGGCAGGCGAACGCGAGGTGAAAGCCGAGGATTTCTTCAAGGGATTGTTCGAGACCGACCTGCGACCGGGTGAACTGATCGTTGCCGTCAAATTCCCGGTCGTACAGAACGGGATGGCGGCCGGCTTCGCCGAGCTTTCACGACGGCACGGCGACTTCGCCATGGTGGGCCTTGCCGCGATCGCCAACATGCAGCGCGACCGGATCGACGGCGCGCGGCTGGTTTATTTCGGCTGCGTCGACCGCGCCAAGGTGGCGCACACGGTTTCGGCCGCGGTCGTCGGGCTTCGCCCGCCGTTTGCCGTCTCGGCCGCGCTCGACCAGGCCATCAGCCAGGACCTCGCGCCCGATGACACCCCTGACATGCGCGGCGATACCAAGCTTCATCTCGCCAAGGTGCTGACCCGCCGCGTCCTTGACGGCCTGGCCGCGAGGGCCGCCGCATGAGCACGACGGACCTCACCGGCCATGAAGACGTCGCGATCGAGGCAACGCTCAACGGCAAGCCATTGAAGCGCCGCGTCAAGGCGCGGCAGCATCTGGCCGATTTCCTGCGCCAGGAACTCGAGCTGACTGGAACCCATCTTGGTTGCGAGCACGGCATCTGCGGCGCCTGCACGGTCCTGATCGACGGGCGCACCGCGCGCGGCTGCCTGACCCTGGCCGCGCAGATTTCCGGAAAATCGGTGGAGACCATCGAAGGCCTGACCGAAAGCGGCGTGCTGGCGCAGCTGCAAAAGGAATTCATCGAACGCAATGCCGCGCAATGCGGGTTCTGCTCGTCCGGCATGCTGCTGACCGCCCACGAGCTGTTATCGAGCGGGGAACCTCTGTCGCGCGCGGATATCCGCGAAGCCATGTCCGGCAACATGTGCCGTTGTACCGGCTATCACGCCATCATCGACGCCGTCGAAGCGGTGATGACAACGCGAGGCCACCGCTGATGTCGCAATCCCCCTCCCCGGCCACCGGCATCGGTGCGCGCATCCCGCGGCGCGAATTGAAACGGCTGCTCAGCGGCCATGGCCGCTACATCGACGACATCAAGCTGCCGCGGATGCTGCATGCCTGCTTTGTGCGCAGCCCGCATCCGCACGCAAAAATTGCTTCGGTGGACATCGAAGCGGCGAAGTGCGCGCGAGGCGTCGCCGCGGTGCTGATCGCGAGCGACATCAACCCGCGATGCGAGCCGTTCGTCGGCGTCGCATTGCATCGGCCTGGGCATCGCTCCGCCCCGCAGCGGCTGCTGGCCGCGGATCGCGCCGTCTGGCAGGGCCAGCCCGTCGCGGTGGTCGTCGCCGACAGCCGGGCGGAAGCGGAGGACGCGGCCGAACTGGTGACCGTCGATTGGCAGCCGCTGCCGGCGGTGGGCGATCAGCTCCAGGCCATCGCTCCGGGCGCGCCCGCCATCCATCCCGAGCTCGCGGACAACATCGCGTTCGACTTCTCGCTCGAGAAAGGCGAGCCCGCCAAGGCGTTCGCAGAGGCCGACCTCGTGATCGAGGAGGAGCTCCGATTCGAGCGCCAGATGGCGATGACGCTGGAGGCGCGCGGCCTGATCGCCGACTTCGATCCGAGCGAAGGCACGCTCACGGTCATTCATGCGCACCAGTCGCCATTCCAGATGCAGGATGTGTTCAGCCGCCACCTGCACATTCCCGAGCACAAGGTGCGCGTGACCGCCCCGGACATCGGCGGCGCGTTCGGCATGAAGCTGAACATCTATTCCGACGAGATCGCGACGGTCGTGGCCAGCATGCTGCTGGGCCGACCCGTCAAATTCTGCGCCGACCGGCTGGAATCATTCGTATCCGACGCCCAGGCGCGCGACCACCGGCTGAAATGCCGGATCGCGTTGAAAAGGACTGGCGAGATCCTCGCCATGGAGATGGACGACATCGGCGCCGTCGGCGCCTATGGAATGCCGCTGCGCTTCAATGTCGCCGAGGGCATGATGGCAATCACCATCATGGGCGCCCCTTACAGCTTCGACAACTACAAGGCCCGCACCCGCAGCGTCTACGTCAACTAGAACCTTATCGGCATGTATCGCGGCGTCGGCATGCCGCTCGCCTGCATCGCCACCGAACTGCTCACCGATATCGCGGCCGACAAACTCGGGATCGACACGGTCGAATTCAAGCGCCGCACGTATCGTCCGAAGTCCTCGCTGCCGTGCGTCACCCCGGGCGGACAAAGGCTCGAGACCGTCTCGTTCCACGAATGCCTGGAGAAGCTCGTCGCGATGATCGACTACGACGCATTGCGCAAGGAGCAGCGCGAGCTGCGCAAGCGCGGCGTCTATCGCGGCATCGGCATCGCGACGTTCTGCGAGCAGACCGCCTACGGGCCGCCCTATTACGGCCCCTCGGGAGCGCCGATCTCGACTCAGGACGGTTGCACCCTGCGACTGGAGCCGTCGGGGTCGGTCCGGT
>DASSJW010000647.1:0-2612 GCA_035690995.1 Xanthobacteraceae bacterium | reverse complement strand
GTGCCGCACGGATCAGCTCCCACACCCGTGGCGGCGACAGCGGCAGGTCGCGCGGCTCGACGCCGAGCGAGCCGAGCGCCGCCGCCACCGCATTGGCGATGACGCCGCCGACCGGGATGATGCCGCCTTCGCCCGCGCCTTTGGCGCCGAGCGGATTGGTCGGTGACGGTTTCGCTTCGAGAGCGACGGCGCGAATACGGGGGAAATCGCTCGCGGTCGGCAGCAGATAGTCCGCGAACGAGCCGGTGAGCAGTTGTCCGTCCTGGTCGTAGACGAAGTGCTCGAGGAAAGTGCCGCCGAGCCCTTGCACGATGGCACCGACGGCCTGACCGTGCAGGGTCAAGGGGTTGATGATGCGTCCGACATCCTCGACCGCGACGTAATCGAGGAGCTCGACCAGACCGGTCCTGGGATCCACCGCGACATGGGCGGCATGGGCGCCGTAGCTGTAGGTGCGCTTGTTGCTGGCATAGGTGGCTTCCGCCGACGTGCCGCCGAAGCTGCCAAGCGGCAGCGATCGGCCATCGGCGGCCAGCACCTTGCCGGCGTCAATCGATACGTCCTCGGCCGCACACCCCCAGCGCGAAGCGGCGGCAGTGCGGATGCCCTCGCGCAGCTTGCCCGCCGCCATGACCAGGGCGTTGCCGCCCATGACCACCGAGCGTGAGCTGTAGGAGCCATAGCCCTCGATCACGTCATCGGTCGAGCCGTGATGCACTGCCTTGATGTCGTGCATCGGCATTTCGAGGGCGTCGGCGGCGATCTGCGCACAGACCGTTTCGAGACCCTGGCCGATGGAGGAGGAGCCGACATGGACCGCGACCTTGCCGTCGGTGTCGAGCACGAGGCGTGCGCTTTCCTTGGGCCCGGAAGCGCCGCCTTCGAGATAGCACCCGATCGCAGTGCCGCGATAGCGGCCGTCGATCAGCTTGCCCTGGATCGCCGCCTTTGCGGTCCAGTCGATCTCTTCGAGGCAGCGCGCGAGCGTCGCTGCATAGTCGCCGCTGTCGGTTTCCGTACCGATGTTGAGCGGAGCGACGGTGGGGAGCTGGTAGGGCATCTCGGCTTCGGTGATGAGGTTGCGCCGGCGGAATGCGACACGGTCGAGGCCGAGCTCGGCGGCGGCGATGTCGAACAGCCGCTCGCGAAAGAAGTCGGCCTCGAAGCGCCCGGGGCCGCGATAGGTTCCCGACGGTGTCTTGTTGGTCATCAGCAGCGACACGTCGATGCGCACGTGCGGAATCCGGTACGGCCCAGTGAGCACCTGCGCAATGTTGCGCGCGGCCGTCGGCCCGTTGGTGCGGATATAGGCCCCCTGGTCGGTGCAGGCGCGCCCGCGCAACGCCAGGATCGTGCCGTCCTTGTCGCACGCGATCTCCAGCTCACATTCGGCATCGCGCGCATGATTGGTGGCGAGCAAGTGCTCGCGGCGATCCTCGATCCACTTCACCGGCCGGCCGGTCAGGCGCGCCGCGAACGGAATCAGAAAGTCCTCCGGATAGAATTCGCCGCGCGCGCCAAAGCCGCCGCCGACGTCGTTCTCCACCATGCGGATGGCGCTCTCGGGCAAGCCGAGCTGCTTCGCCAGCACGCGCCTGTTGAGGAATGCGACCTTGGCGGCGCCGTGGACGGTCAATTGACGGCCCGCGGCATCCCATTGCGCGAGCAGCCCGCGGGGCTCCATCGGCACGGCGCCGTGGCGCTGGACCGTGAAGCGCTCGCGCCGGACGTAAGCGGCGCCATTAAAAGCGGCGTCGGCATCGCCGCGCACGCCGGAGAGCGTAAGCGCGAGGTTGCTGTGCGCGGCCTCGACCAGCAGGATGTCGTTTCGTCGTGCGGCCGCGCTGTCCACGACCGCGGGGAGGGCCTCGATGTCGAGCGTGATGGCGTCGAGTGCATCTTCGGCGGCGCCGGCGCTTTCAGCCAGCACGACCGCGACTGGCTCTCCGACATAGCGGACCTTGCCGCAGGCAATGATCGGTTGCTCGAACGGCTCGAACTCCGGCGAGGATTCCTGCCGCAGCGGAATCCGCGGGACGACGGCGCCAATATCGGCCGCGGTGATGACGGCATGCACGCCGGGCCGCTCGCGGGCGGCGCCGGCATCGATGCCGCGGATGCGCCCGTGTGCGACGGAGCTGCGCAGGATCACGGCATGGAGAAGATCGTCGCGCGCAAGATCGTCGACAAATTGGCCGCGACCGCGCAGGAAGCGAGAGTCCTCGATGCGTTCGACCGGGCTGCCGACAAATGCGTTGCGCATACCGTTGTTGCCGTTGCTGCTCCGCCTCATCCTGAGGAGGGCGCGTTAGCGCCCGTCTCGAAGGAGGGGCGGCCCGTGGCCTTCATGCTTCGAGACGCCGCGCTAACGCGCGGCTCCTCAGCATGAGGACGGGAGGGGGAGTTATTTGCAGCCGCGCTCATATCACGATCGTTGCGTGCCGGTTGAGCAGCGCGCGGACGACGCTAAGCGCCGCCAAGGCGGACGTCTTGGGGTTGGTGCGCGAGGCCTTGCCCTGCAGCTGGATGGCAAGCCGTCCCGCGACGCCTTCGGCCTCGATCTCGTGAATGTTTCCCGGCGCGTCGGGGTCAGCGACCAACTCAACCTCGGT
>DASSJW010000646.1:0-2628 GCA_035690995.1 Xanthobacteraceae bacterium | reverse complement strand
CGGCGAAGGTCTGGTCCGAGATTGCGAGCTCCGTCGTCATCTCGCGCGCGGCGCGCAGCACCGCCTTGGCCAAAGGTTCGAGCTTGGTGGGGCGTCCGGCGGTCTCGTCGCCGATGGCGCGGATGTCATCGTCGCTGACGCCGAAGCCGCGGCCGATCTCGACGTGGTGGGAATATTCATAAGGCGAGCGCGCGAGATAGCCGACCTGCAGGATCGCCATCTCGCGCAGGCGCGGGTCGAGCCGGCTGGTGTGGCGGATGAAATGCCCGAGCGCGCTGAAGCTGCGCAAGCCGTCGGGGCTGTGCACCAGCGCGCGGTAGAGGTTGATGTTGCGCGTCAACAGCTCCTGGTGTTCGGGCTTGAGGTCGCGGCGGTCGAGATAGGGAACGCGCGCCATGGCCGCAGGTGCTTTCTGTTGTGTCCGGATGAGATGATGTTGCCGATGATCGCAGGCTCACACGCCAGGCCAACCCGATCTGTGGGGGACGACGCGCTACTTCTCCGATTTCTTCGGCCGCTCGTCGAAGCGCGCCGGCGTCTCCGGCGTCAGTCCGCCGCGCTGGTGCGCGAGCGTCTCGCGCCCGGTCAGCTCCCAGTCGCCGGCGGCGGCGCGGCGCGCGAAGGTCTCCCAGCGGTCGGTCCAATCGCCCAGGCCGTAGCCGTGCCAGGGCGACTGCACGTTGAGCGGATAGAGGTCGAGCTCCTCCCACAGCGCGCGGGCGTGCTCCATATATTCGCGCGTCGGCAGCGCGAGCGGCGCCATCGGATATTTGCGCGTGGCATCGACCAGCATGCCCGAATCCGAGGTCTTGGGTCCGTATTGCGCGCCTTGCACGCCGCCGCGGTGCGGCACCAGATGCACATCCTCGATCGGATTGGTGCGATAGGCCAGCGACCACAGCACCGCGTCCATGCTGGCGGGATCGATGTCCTCGCTCACCGCGATGACGATCTTGCCGCAGTTGGATTGCAACGTGGCGGCGCCGTGCAGCGCGCGCCAGACCTCGCTGCGCGGCGTTCCATCCGCCAGCTGCACGAAGATGACCGGCCGCAGATTGGTCAGCCTCTCGTGCATCACCACGCGACGCACGCCCTTGATCCCCAGCCGCTCGCGCAGGTGGCTCAGGAACAGCGGCTCGTAGGCCACCTTCTTGATGACGCTGGATTCGCTCGGCGTCACCTGGCTGATGATGGAGGCGAACACCGGCTTGCGCTTGTGGGTGATGGCCGTCACCCGCATCGGCATGTTGTAGGCCTCGAGCGCGACATAGCCGTTGCTCTCGCCGAACGGCGCTTCGGGCTCGAGCTTCTCCGGGTCGATCAGGCCCTCGATCACGATCTCGGCGGAGGCCGGCACGTCGAGGTCGACGGTAACGCCCTTGGTCATTTCGATCGGCGCGCCGGCGAGCGCGCCGGCGACGCCGAGTTCGTCCAGGTCGACGGCGAGCTTCTGCGGACCGGTGAACATGACCACCGGCGCGCAGCCTATTACGATTGCAATCGGCATCGGCTCGCGCCGCTCGCGGTATTTCAGCCAGTGCAGATAGCCGCCGGCCCCGCTTGCCTCGCGCGCCACCATGCGCACGACCAGCCGGTCGGATGCTTTCAAGGCCGCCCGATACGTGCCCATGTTCTGGATGCCGGTATCGGGATCGCGGGTGACGCAGAGCGTCGCCGTCAGGTAGGGCGCGGAGTCGAAGCCCGGCGTCGATATCGGCACCGGCAGGCGCGCCAGACCACCCGGCGCCTTGAGGTCGTCGCCGGTGACCACGACCTCCTGGCAGCGCGGCGCGGCGACCGCCACCGGCGCAATCGGATTGGCGATGGCGCGCATCCAGGCTTCGCCGATGGCGTCGACCGGCTGGCCCATGCCGATGGCATAGATCTCGGGCGAGGCCGCGAGCGCGCCCACCACCACCGGAATGTCGTAGCGGCGGCCCTTGGCGTCCGTCACATGGGTGAACAGGAAGGCGCGCCGCTTGTCCTCGGGGACGCCGCCGAGGAACTGCCAGCGCACCAATGGATGCAGCTCGGTATCCTTGTTGATGGCGCGGTCGATGCGAACGAGCAGACCCTTCGCCTCAAGATCGGCCAAATGATCTTGAAAATCGAGGCACGGGCGGTCCTGCAAGCGAGTGCGGGGCGCGGCGGCAGGCTGATCGAGCATCTGATCTCCGGGTTCCATCAACGGCTTCGAGCGAGCCTAGCACGATCCATCTGCTCCGCCATCGGCCACTCGATCACTGGCGCCGGATGCACTACCCTCTTCTCCTCGCCGGCGCTTCCAACAGCATGAGCACATGGACCCATGGTCGCACAAACCACACCAACCATCGACGTTCACGCTCACATCCTGACTGAAGAGACGATCCGTCTGCTGCAGAGCGAAGCGCCGAAGGTGGCACCGAAGCTCTCCGACATCGACGACCAGTTCGGCACGCTCGACGTCGCCGGCAGCGTGTACCGGCATTTCCCGCGCGGCGGCTGGGACCTGGAGCGCCGGCTGCAGGACATGGCCGCCTCCAAGGTGGATATCCAGGTGCTGTCGGTTTGCCCGCAGACTTTCGTCTATGCGCAACCACCGGCGCTGGCGGCGGCGTTCGCCCGGATCCAGAACGAGCAGCTCGC